>JBICHM010000272.1:0-11352 GCA_043101835.1 Phycisphaerales bacterium
TTCATCCCCGCCGAATAGGTGCGCAGCGGCATGTGAAGATGCGCGCCCAACTGGGCGAAACCGGCCACGAAATCCAGCAGCGCGCCGGTGTCCACCCCATAGATCCGCGCCACGAACCGGGTGTTCTGGGCGCCTGTCAGATCGGGATGGAACGCGCCCGCGAATCCCACCGGGTACGAGATGCGGCCGCTGGTGATCACCCGCCCGCGCGTGGGCCGCAGGGTGCCCGCGATCAGATCGAGCAGGGTGCTCTTGCCGGCGCCGTTGCGCCCCAGCAGGCCGACGATCTCGCGCTCACTCACGCGATACGACACCCCGCCGACGACGGCGCGACCGGCATACCGCTTCAGCAGGTTGTTCGCTTCGAGGAGCGCTGGCACGTCCGGAGTGTACCGGTCAGGCACCGACTCGGGTGAGCCCGAGGTCGCGAGCCCGGTCAGCCTCAGCCGAGGAAGCGAATGGTGATCGGGTAGCGGTAGAACTCGCCGCGCGTCGCCGCGAGGCCCGCCTTGATGCAGAAGATCAGCCGGATGATGAAGAACGCCGGCACCAGCACCACCGTCAGACCGCCGAAGCTGACCACCGTGCCGACGATCAGGTACAGCAGCAGGCTCAGCTGGAAGTTGATCGCCTCGCGACCGTGGTCGTCGAGGAAGGGCGATTCCTTGTGCTTCACCGCCCACATCACGATCGAGCCGATCAGGCCCAGCGCGGTCTGATCGACAAGGCTCAGCAGCCCGATGTAGTGGTTGAACGAGGCATAGGTGCGCTCGCCGGAATCGGCGTGGGGGTCAACGACCGGCGCGTGCTCGGTCTTGCGAGCCTCCCCGTTCTCGTCGAAATGTGCGACTCCCACGTACACCGGCATGGTTCCGCTCCCGCCGCGAGGGTGAAATCGACCGCGGCAGCCATTCATTCGGCATCGGGACGCGCCGCTTTCGGGGCGGCGTCCGCGCCCGCCTACGATTGCAGTCTATGAGCGCCGGCGCCCCGCGCCATCCCGATTCTCCGGCTTCGGAGGCCGCACGCCGGCCGACCGTGGTCGTCTCGATGGGCGATCCGCTGGGTATCGGACCCGAGGTCGTCGTGAAGGCCCTCGCCGATCCCGCCCTCCGTCGCTCGGCCCGATTCGTCGTGCGCGGGCTCGCCGAGCCCATGCATTACGCCGCCGACATGGCCGAGATCGAGCCCTACTGGTGGCGCGTCCAGCACGACAGCGACCTCGCCCCCCACGCCATGGGGCACAGCGTCGTCGTGCTCGACTACGACGAGTTCGCGATCCACGGCGCCCCGGGCGCCGGCCTCGAAGGCCCGCGCCCTACCCGCGCCGGCGGGCAGGCCTCCTTCGCCTGGGTCGAACACGCCATCGAAGACTGCAAACGCGATGCGCGCGACCCCCTCCGCGCCGACGCCATCTGCACCGCGCCCATCAGCAAGGCCGCCTGGCACATGGCCGGCCGAGGCAAGTACCCCGGCCACACCGAGCTGCTCGCCACCCGCTTCAACGCGCGTCGCCACACCATGATGTTCGTCGGCCCGCGCCTGCGCGTCGCGCTCGCCACCGCGCACATCCCCCTCAACGACATCCGCAACGCCCTGACGATCGGGCGCGTCTTCGACCCTATCGACCTCGGCGCCGACACCTGCCGCATGCTCGGCATCGACCGCCCCCGCATCGCCGTCTGCGGCCTCAACCCCCACGCCGGCGAGGGCGGCCTGCTCGGCGACGAAGAGACCCGCCTCATCGAGCCCGCCATCCGCCTCGCCCAGGACGCCGGCATCGACGCACGCGGCCCCTTCCCCGCCGACACCATTTTCCACAAGGCCCTCGACGGGAAGTTCGATCTCGTCGTGGCGATGTACCACGACCAGGGCCTCATCCCCGTCAAGCTGCTCGAGTGGCGCGACAGCGTGAATGTCACCGCCGGCCTCCCCGTCCCGCGCACCAGCCCCGACCACGGCACCGCCTACGACATCGCCGGACGCAACAAGGCCGACGCGAGCAGCATGAAGGCCGCGCTCGAACTCGCTGTGAAGATGGCGACGGCGCGGGTGGAAGCCGAGGCGTAGGGCGAACCGGGCGCCGCGGCGCCTTGCGCTGACGAAACGACCGTCGCGGTTCGCACCCTGTTCTCCCCTCCCAAGGTGGATCTTGCGCCGCATCCCCGGAAGCGACGGGTCTTCGTTGCTTCTGCGGAACCATTCCGACATGCTTGCGCATCGCAGGACGGAAAAGGGCGATGCGTTGGCAAAGAATCTGAATCGGCGAGTGCAGGTGTGCATCGGCGCCGGCTCGGTGCTGATCGCCGCGACGGCGATCGGCAGCGCGTTCGCGCAGCGTTCGGCTGTGGCGCCCATTGATTCATCGGTGAACGCACTCAGCATCGAACTGACCGACCGTGCGCTTCGCATCGTCGCGCACGATGAACTGATCGCGCACGCCACACGCCTCGACGATGCGGGCCTGTTCGGTCATGCCGGAGCGTTGCTTCGCACGCCTACCGGCTCCCGCATCGCCATCGCGGCGCCGACGGCCGATGCGCTCGCGCCGCGGAGCGGGCGGATCTACTTCTTCGACATCGCTGATGGCCGGCGCGACGCCGGCGAACCGGCGCCGCTGGCGCTCGAGCCGTGCTCGGCCGTTCTGACGATCGACGGCGCGGAGGCCGGCGCCCTGCTCGGCAGCGCGCTCGCGCCCGCGCCGGATCTCGATGGCGATGGGTTCGACGATCTCCTCATCGGCGCCCCCGGCACCAGCCGGGCGCACCTGGTCTCCGGCGCCGACGGGTGAACCCTCCGATCGCTCGAAGGCGCCGCCGGCGCGGCATTCGGCGCCCGCGTCGGCACGATGGTCGCGGAGGACGGGCGCACGCTGCTGACCGTCGCCTCGACCTTCCACGACGCGTCGCGCAACCTGCGTGAGCGCACCGAATCCTTCGACGCCGCGACCGGTGCGCTGGTCGCCACGACGCCCGATGCCGAAGCGCCGCTGCTCCGCCTCGCAGGTGATCTCGACTGGAACGGCGTGGTCGATGCGGACGACCTCGCCCGCGCGCTCCGCGCCGTCGGGCGCGTCAATGCCGCGGGCGCGCTGGCCGACCCCATCGCCGACCTGAACGCCGACCGCACGGTCGACCAGCGCGATGTGGACATGCTGCTCGCCAACCTCGGCGCGTCGGGCGGCGACGACGCGGGCGCCATATCGAATTGCCCCGGCCTGATCTGCCCCGATGGCAGCTGCCACGACCCCGACACCAACCCCTGCGGCGACGGCGGCGACGGACCCGGCGACGGTGATGACGGCGATGGAGGCGGCGTCGGCGGCATGGACGGCACGGGCGCCACCGGCGGGGGCGGTGGCGGCGGCGGCGGAGGTGGCGGGGGCGATGACCCCGATCCGCCGTCGTGCGATGTGACAATCCTGAGTCCGCCGGGCGCGCTGCTCGTGTGGAAGCCGAACGACGATGACAACGACAACACGAACGACACGGCCGATCTTCGGCGCCTCGTGGCGTCGGGGTCCGACGCCGACGGGACCTACACCTGGTCCATCGAAGCGCCGCCCGGGCGCGTTGCCTTCAGAGACTTCGATCCGACCGACGAGTTCGGGCCGGGCGAGGGGCCGGTCGTCGCGGTCGAAGCGCTCTCGGCAAGCGAGACGGTGGACGATGTCACGATCGGTGTGACCCATCGAACTCAGGGAGGATCCTGCTCGAAGACCGACACCGTCTCCTTCACGACGATCTCGCTCTCAGTCACCAGGGATCTCTCACCGCCGCTGCAGTTCCTTGAAATTGGTCATTTCGGCGCAGACAGGCCGCCGAACGAACTGACCGGGTTCGCCCCGGTGACGCACGCCCTCATCAATGTCAACGCGGTGACCTTCATCGACGACGATCCCGACCGGTTTCAGATCAAGGTCGTCGATGCGCGGGCGAACGCGAACCCGGGGGCGACGGATTGGGTGGCGGTCCATGTCGAAACGCTACTCGACTCCGGCGCCATCGACGATGCCGGCGCCGAGATGGACCTGATGGATTCCGGCGCGAGTGAGGTCGAGTTCTTCTCCGAGGCGATGCTCCTCACCTCGCCCGACCTGCCGAACAACCCCGACGACGACGTCGCCGTCTGGTCGGATCGGGCCGGCGCGTTCGTGGAGGATGACCAGCCGAACGACCGCACCCGACGCGCGACCATCGACGGCGGGGTGCGCGTGGTCTACGAGGCGTTTGGGGAGACCTTCTCGCTGCTGGTCCCGGTGGGCAATCGCAACCCGCAAACGGCGCAAACCGGGCAGGTGCGCCAGGGGCGGCAAGTCCTGCCCATCCGCGTGCGCATCCACACCGAGCCCTACCTCGACGAGGGCGTCAACGCGCTGGCGCTCGCCCCCGGGGTGCAGTTTGTCGGACTGCGCGTCGAGAACGGCGCGATCGTGCCCGAGGTGTATACCGTTCCCCCGGACGCCGACTTGGTCGGCGCGAACGACGGCATGTTCACCTTTCTCGACACCAACGGAAACCTCGAGCATGATCCGGGGGAGGTGAGTGAGGCGTATCTGGATCTGAGTCGCGGGGTGCAGGTGATGGTGGACCAGGAAAACCCGCTGGAGTCGTTCTACCTGCGCGGTGATGAGGACGAAAACGCAGATCTGACGAAGGGGGCGGACGGCTGGGGAACTGTCGCGACGAACCAGCATGTCCTCGACCAGATCGAGCGGACGAACATTGCCTGGGCGCAGGCAGGGATCAAGGTCGAGATGGTGGCCGGGCCGATCATCGAGGAGGCGCCGCTCGACGACAATGTGAGCGTGCTTCACAACGGGTGGTTGAAATTCGGATGGTACGGCCAGCAGGACGCCTTCGAGTACGGAGACATTGTCACTGTCATCAACCAGATCGATGCACAGGCCGAAGCCGGAGTTCTCGAGGTGATCTTCACCGGGCCGCTTGATCCGACCACCAATCCGTTCCAGGTGTGGCTGGGCTATACGAGCTTTCCGAAGGGCCACGGCCTGCTGGCGCCGCATCTCCAAAACAACACCTATGTGTTCATCGGCCCGAATCTTGATCTAAAACAACGAACCCTCGCCCACGAGATTGGGCACGCCCTCACGAATCAGGTGGACGCCGCGGCCATTCCGTACATCTTCTTCCCGAATAACTCGACGCCTGCCACAGGTGATGTTCAACCGGCGATTTTTCGGCGCATCAGGCACGACACCGAAGCGACGGCACGGACTGTTCGAGGCTGCCTAGCCTGTGACGGAAACCAACTGCTCTTGCCAGTCGACGAGGAGAATCAGCCATGAACGCTAGACAAGCGAGACGAGTGTTCATGAGCCTGACGGCGGTCCTTGTTCTTACACCGCTATCATTGCTCGCCCAGTCCGGTCCGCCCTCCGACCCCGAGGCGGAGCGAATCGTGGACGCGTTCGTGACGGCAACGGGCCACAGTCCTGAGCTCTATCACGAGCGCAGGGCCGCCGTCCGGGCCGCGCCGGAGCGCTTTGTCCCGATCCTGCGCGAACGCCTCTCGCAGATTCCCGCGACGCTCGACGAGTACGACCCCGACGATCGCGCATGTATCCTCAACGGGCACCTCAACCCGCGCAGCGGGAGTCAGGCCGCGACGCTCCTGGGCATCGTCGGGTTGCTCCCCCTTGTCGACGCCGAGCCGATCCTCCAGGAGTTCTTCGACAAGGTGAACCCGCTTGCGGTCGAGGCGGAGCGGCGATATTGGCGTGAACGCGACATCGCCAACGCCGCCGGCAGGAAGACCGGCAGAGAGCTGGTGGATACGAAAGAGGTCTACCTCGCGCTGTCGGGAGCTCGAGGGCAAGCCATCAAGGTCGCAAAGAACCTCGACTCCGACATCTTCCATGATGACTTCCTCGCCATGCTTGCGAGCGACGACCCTGTCGCGCAGGAGACGGGCGCCAACTACACGCGCGGCAACCTCGAAGCGATCGTCGAGCGCAACCCCGAGGCCCTTGCGCAAATCGTGGATGCGACCTCGCGGCTGGGAGCATCGGATGATCCGCGCGTCGCCAAGGCCGGCCGGACGCTCATGGAAGCCGTCCGGCAAACCCTCCAGTCACCACCGCGCGACAACACCCCCGCCGATCCGGCAAGACAGCGCGAACCCTGACCGGAGCCCCGATGCGCCCCGGTGCCCTCGCCATCCTGCTCACGCTGCTTACGCCGCCATCATTGCTCGCGGCGTCTTATTCGCCGTCCGACCCCGGGGCGAGTCGGATCATTAACTACTTTGTCAATTCCACAGGCTGGAACCCAGAATTGCACCACGAGAGCGTGGCCGCCGTCCAAGCGGCGCCTGATCGATTCGCCCCGATCCTGCGCGAGCGTCTTGCTCGAGTGCCAGCGACGCTGGATGAATACGATCTCGACGATCCACGCTGGGTGCTCAACGGGCGCCCTGGCGACCCCGACGCGCGACTCGGGACGCAGTCGGAAAAACTCCTCGGCATCGTGGGACTGCTCCCCCTCGACCACGCCGAGCCGATTCTGCAGGAGTTCTTCGACAAGGTGAACCCGCTCGCGCTCGAAGCAGAGCGTCGCTTCTGGGACGCGAAGGACGCCGCGCTCGCGACCGATCAGCAACGCACTGACGAAACACTCCGCATTGGGAAAGTGACCCGCGCGTTCACGACCGCTCGAGGGCACGCGACAAACCTCGCGAAAACGCTCGGCTCCGATGTCTACTACGACGACTATGTCGCCATGCTGACAAGCGACGACGCGATCGCGCAGGCGACCGGCGCCGCATACACGCGCGGCAACCTGGACGCGATCCTCGCCTGGCGCCCCGATGCGCTCCCCGAGATCCTCGAAGCCACGACGCGATTGAGCGCCTCGGACCAGCCGCGCGTCGCCGAGGCCGGCCGCGCACTCATGGGCGCCGTCCGGCAGAGCCTCCAGTCGCCAATGCGCGACGACACCCGCGCCGACCCTGAGCAACAGCGCGACCCGTGACCGGAGCCCCGATGCGCCCTGCCGCCCTCGTCATCGTGGGCACGCTGCACCACGGCGCCCGGGCATGACGGGAGGGCCATCCCCCTCCGTGCCTTCGTGCCTCAGTGCCTCCGTGCCTGCAATCTCAATCCAGCGCCACCCAGCGCGGATCGCTCGCAAACGCCGTCGCGTCCGCGAAGGCCGCGACCTCGATCACGTGGCCGTTGTAGTTGATCCAGTGTGCGGCGAGCATCGCCAGCGCCGCGAGGCTGATCCACGCGCAGATCTCCGCCTGACGGTAACGGCGCAGGATGTACAGGATCCCGCACGAGGTTGCGATCGTGAACATCTTGAAGAGGATCAGCTGGCGCGCGCCGCCCAGGTCGATCATCGCGCGCGCCACCGGGTTCAACTCCATCATCCCCGCGCCGCCCATGTACGAGAGCGTGTGCAGGAGGTCGAAGAGGCCCAGCAGGGCCGCCGTGACCACCAGCAGCGTCACGCGGCGCGCGCGGTCGGATCGCGTCGCGCCGTCGGTCGGCGCACCAGTCGCGTGTGTCGGAGCGCCGATCGCGGCGCAGGTCGGTGTCGGCATCGGCGGTCCCCTCCTGCCGTGATCCCCCGAACCTCGGGGGGTTCCATGCGTATCGGCTGGCGAAGGGGGGGCCTGCGGGGCGGATCGGCCGGCGCCACCTAGACTGCCCCGGTGGTATCACTCGTGCGGGCTGGTCGGTTCGAACCGGCCCGCAGAACGGCGTGGGGCCGGCGCGGCGCGAAGCCGCCCGATGGAGAGGCCCGATAGTCGCGGCAGGAGGCCGATGCGCAGAGACCCCCGACACTCCGGAACCGCCCCGTTGCGCGCGCTCGTTCCAGCGCTCATCGCGCTCGCCGGCGCGCCCGCCGCGCTCGCGCAGGGGCAGCCGTCGAACCCGGTGTACGTCGACGACGCCCCCGGGGCCGCCGAAGCGGTCGCGCGGGCGCGCGACCTGGCCGGCGCGGGCAATGTCGTCGAAGCCGCGCGCGTGCTCCAGCGCCTGCTCGACGACGACGCCGGACGCATGGCGCCGCGACCGGGGGATCCGGACCTCTTCCGCAGCGTGCGCGATGCGGTGCACGAGACGCTGCTCGACGAGCCGGAGCTGCTGGGCGCCTATCGCGTGCAGGAGCGCGAAGCCGCCGAGCGTCTCCTGCAGTCGGGTCGCGCCGAGGCGGTCGAACGCACGCGCCTGCTGACAACGCCCGGCTTCGACGCCGCGCTGCTCGTGGCGCAGAAGCGACTCGAGAACGCGCAGTTCGACGCGGCCCTGCGCGTGCTCCGTCAGCTCGATCGGCACCCGGACCGCGACGGCGCCGCCGGGCGCGACGCCGCCGGCCTCGCCTCGCTCCTTGCCCGCTATCTCGACGGCCCCGACGCCGCCGATCTTGCCAGTCACTGGCGCGCGGACGCCGGGCTTGACTCGGCCGACACCGAGGCGATCGAGCCGCCGCCGATGCCCGTCGCGGTCACCCCGCTCTCGGGCGTCGGTCCGCTCGACCTGCGCAGCCTCGTGCCGAGCCCGCTGCACAGCCAGCAGCTGACGATCGCCGCGGGCATCGCGGAGGTGGACAACGCCGACCAGACGCTCCGGGGGCAGCGCGCCCGCGCGCAGCGCGTCGTCGCCAACCAGCAGTTCGTGCTGCCCACGCTCGCCGGCGACGCCATCTACATCAACGACGGGCGCACGATCAGCGCGTGGGACCGATTCAGCCTCTCGCGCCTCTGGACGCGCGAGGTCGGCGACATCGACACCGACCGCCTCGTCCGCATCGCCGCGCGCCGCCCTATCGAGGACGCCTGCACCGTCGCCGTCGCCGGCGACTGGGTCGTCGCGGCGACGGGCGTCGCCGTCGACGGCGCGCGCGAGGGCGACCCGCGCGTCTACGCCCTCGACGCATCGACCGGCGAGGTGCGCTGGCGCGTCGACCCGGCGCTCCTCGACCCGACGCTTGAGGAGTCGAGCGTGCGCGGCCCCGTCACCATCGATCAGGGCGTCGTCATCGTCACCGTCGCCAAGCACGTCCGGCAGCGCCGCCTGCTGAGCATCCACATGCTCGGGCTCGACCTCGAGAGCGGGTCGCTGCTCTGGAGCCGACCCCTCGGCAGCACCGGCGCCCTGCCCTACGGCTCCAGCGCGCTGCCCGGCGAAGCCGCGTCGGTTGACAGCGGCGTCGTCTATCGCGCCGACCGCCTCGGGTTCATCGCCGCCGTCGAGAGCGTCACCGGCCGGCCCGTGTGGATCCGCCGGATGAACCCCAGCCAGCCCCAGCGCGCCCCGGAGCCGCCCTGGCACATCACCGCGCCGGTGCTCGTCGACGGCGTCCTCTACTCGCTGACGCCCGATCGCGCCGGCGTCGTCGCGCTCGACGCCGCCACCGGCGAGATGCTCGGCGCACGCGACGCCGATGAGCTCGGCGCGCCGCTTTACATGCTGCGCGCCGGCGAGCGCCTGCTCTTCGTCGGCAACAGCACGCTCTTCACGCTGCCGATCGACGGTTTCGCCGGCGCCGATCCGCGGCGCATCGTCGGCCCGCTCAACCGCGTGCTCGTGGGGCGCGTTGTCGTCGCCGGCGATCGCGCGCTGGCGCCGGTTGAAGGTGGCGTGCTCGTGGCGCCGCTCGATATCGACCGCAGCGCGAATCCCGATGCGCCCGAGCCGGAAACGCTCGCGCTCGACTACCCAGGCAACCTCCTCGCGACGGAGAGCCAGATCGTCGCCATCGACGACCAGGCCGTGCATTCCTACCTGCTCTGGGACGTCGCCGAGCGCATCCTGCGCGAGCGAATGCAGGAGAGCCCCGACGACCCCGCGCCCGCCGCCACCTTCGCCGAACTCGCCTATCGCGACGGGCGCGAGGAGCGCATCGTGCCGGCCATCGACGCGGCGCTCGCGGCGATCGAACGCGCACCCATGCGCCCCGATATTCAGCGCGTGCGCGAACAGCTCTTCGGCGCGGTGCTCGAGATGGTGCAGCCCCCGACCGGCGATGCGCCGCGTGTCGTGCTGGCGCGCCCCACGCGCGTCGAGTTGTTCGAACGCCTCGACCGCCTCGCCGCGACGCCGGCGCAGCGCGTCGAACGCCTCATCGCCGCGGGCGTCTTCTTCGAGCGCGGCGGCGACATCCCGCGCGCCGTCGACGCGTACCAGCGCATCCTCGGCGAGACCGAGCTCGCCGGCGTTCGCATCGAACTCGGCCAGACCTCGCGCCCCGCCGATGACGAGGCCGCCGCCCGCCTGCGGCGCATCGTGCGCGAGCACGGCCCCGGCGTGTACGCGCCCTTCGAGGCCGAGGCCGAGCGGGCCCTCGCCGGCGCGCGCCGGCAGGAGGGCTTCGAGGCGCTCGAGGGTGTCGCGCGCCGGTACCCGGTCTCCCGCGCCGGCGCCTCGGCCTGGGTCGAGGCCTCGCGTCGTCACGAACAGGCCGGACGCCCGCGCGCCGCCATCGCCGCTCTCGAAGAGGCCATGCGCATCGCCGACGATGCCGGCATCGGCGACGATGCGCTCGTCGGTCGCGTCGGCGGCGCCCTCGTGCAGCTGCTCATGGCGCACAATCGCGTCGCCGCCGCCAGCGCGCTGCTCGATCGCCTCGCTGACGAGCGCCCCGGCGTGATCCTCTCCGACGGACACGAAACGCTCGACCTGCCCAGCCTGCGGCGCGAACTCGCGGCCCTCAGCGCCCGACTCGAACGACGCCCCGTCATCGGCGCGCTCCAGACTGACCTGCCGGCGCAGGTCATCCGGGGGCTCGCTGTCGCCACCCCCGTTCTCGACCCCGTCTCCGGCGGGCCCACGAAGGTCGTGCTCCTGCGCGGCGGCCAAGAATGGGCCCTCTGGGAGGTCGATCCCGCGTCCGGCCTCCGCCAGCGCTGGAGCGTCCCGCGCGAGAACGATGACACGCCGGTGCTCCTCGACGATCGCGGCATGCTCCTCAGCCGGCGCTCCGCCGAGGGTCGCACACTCGTGCACTTCGCCCCCTCTGACGGGCGCGTGCTCTGGCAGTCCACCGTGCTCCCGCCCCCGGAGGGCGCTGACGATGAGGCCGACATCATCGACACCCCCCTCGGCCTGCGCCGCTCGGCGCGCGAGGCGCTCGTCAGCGTGGACGACGGACTCATCGCGCTCGTTGAACGCTCCGGGCGCATCGCGGTGCTCGACCAGGCGACCGGGCGGACGGTCTGGACGGCGGAGTCGATGGACCGCGTCTACGACGCCGCGACCGCCGACGGCGTGCTCGTCGTCGCCGGCGCGACCGACAAGCCGGCGCCCGCCGACGCCGAGCGCGCCGCCGGGGCGCGCACGGTCAATGAACTCGAGTCGGCCGCGCTCGTCGCCTTCGACCTTCG
>JBICHM010000273.1:0-17815 GCA_043101835.1 Phycisphaerales bacterium
GCATGTCGTCGGGCCCCTCGCTGGTGTGCGTGAAATGCGGATCGCCCTCGGGCACATGCCGATCCATCCACGCCTCGAGATCCCGCCGCGCCGATGGATCGGCGTTCTCCTGGATGATGAGGCTCGCCGACGTGTGGCGCACGAAGACCGTGCACACCCCTTCGATGACGCCCGCCTCCGCCACGACCGCGCGCACCCGATCCGTGATCTCATGCAGGCCCCGACCGGGTGTGGAGAGCGTGAGTTCGGTGAGCATGCGCACAATGTAGGGCGGCCTTCAGGCCGCTGCCGCCGGCGTGCGTCGGCAGCAACGGCGCCCTGAAGGCCGCCCTACATCGCGACGTCAGAGTTGCTCGCCGTCAGTTCCCCATCGGCTCCATCGTCAGCGGATCGCGCAGCGGGAGCTCCGTCGGCTCGCCGAACTGCGCCATCGTCGCGCGACCCTCGAGGTCGCCCGGCGCGATCTCATTCCAATCGCCGACGACGAGGATCACCGCGCGGTCGGGGTGCAGGTGCTCCTGCGCGACGCGCCGAACATCCTCGAGCGTGACCGCGCGCACGCGATCGCGGATCGATGCGTAGTACGACGGGTCGCGACCGGTCCACTCGTCCTCGATGAAGCGGCCGAGCATCGCCTGCTTGCTCTCGAACTGGCGGGGGAAGGTCTCGATGAACGCCGCCTGCACCGTCGCCAGCTCCTGCTCGCTGACGAGGTCCTCGCCGATGCGCTCCATCTCCTCGAGCACGATCGCCGTTGCGAACGCCACGGTGCTGCTCTTGCTCTGGAAGAACGCCTGGAACTGCCCCGGGTACCACACCGGGCTGCTCAGCCGGCTCGCAGCGGAGTAGGCGAGGCCTTCATCGCTGCGCACGCGCTTGGTGATGCGGCTGGTGAAGCCCGAGCCGCCGAGGATGTCGTTCATCATGTCGAGCGCCACGATGTCCGGGTGGTCGCGCGTCACGCCCCGGTGCCCGATGAGCACGCGCCCCTGCGGGATGTCCTTCTGCACGAAGTAGACGCCGGGCGCAGCCTCGTGGTCGGGCGCCGGCGGGTCGGGCATCTCCTCGCCCCGCTCCCAGCCCGAGAGCGCCGCCTCGAGGCGCGAAGTCATCTCGGCGGGGTCGAAGTCGCCCGTCACGCCGATGATGAGGTTGCCCGGCCGAAACACCCTGCCGTGCAGCGCCCGCATCTCCGCCTCACCGATCGCGTTGATCGTCGCCTCGGTCGGCACGCGCGACTCGAAATGGTCCCAGCCGAAGAGCAACCCGCTCCACTCGCGCCCCGCGATCGGCGCCGGGTTGTCGTTGCGCTGCTTCATCCGCTCAAGCGCCTCAGCGCGGTAGGTCTCGACCTTGTCGGCCTGGAACCCCGGGTTCCGCACCATGTCCATGAAGAGGCCGAACGCCTCATCGAAGTTGCTCGAGAGGCAGTTCAGCGACGCGCCGCTCGAATCGTCGCCCATCACGGCGCTGATTCCGGCCGCGAGGAAGTCGACGCGCTCGTCGAACTCGTCGGCGGGCACGCTCGTCGTGCCGCCCCGGCGCATCATCGCGCCGGTCATCTGCGCGAGGCCCGCGTGCTCGTCGGCGACGAGGTACTCACCGCCCTTGAACGAGAAGGTGATCGTCACCAGCGGGAACTCGCGGTCGGGAATCATGTACACCGGCACGCCGGCGCTCTCGCTGCGGTAGGCCGTCGCCACCGGCGGCTCGAAGGTCAGCGGGGGAAACTCAATCTGCTCCGGGCGCGCCGGCAGCGCGGTCTGCGCGCCGGCCATCAGCGGCGCCGCGGCGCCGGCGATCAGCCCCGTCAATGTGCAAAGCATCGTGCGCATGGTCGAAATCCTTCTGTCATCGCCACGCAGCTGCGCGGCGGGTGTGTCGTCCAGGAGGGGTCACTCGCCGGCGCGGAGCGTGTCGATGCGCTCGCGGATCTTGCCGGCCATGTAGTCAATCGCCGCGTGGAACTGCTCCGGCGCCTGGGCGCGCTGCCCGGCCACCTGCTGCAGGATGCCCTCCAGCGTCGCCACATCCTCGATCTGCATGATCTGGCTCAGCTGGCTCTTCACCATCTGGCGCACCTGCGGCTCCAGCGCCATCAGCGCCGGATCCTCCGGCTCGGCGTCCGCCGAACGCGTGTACACCGCGACCGAACGGTTCGTGCGATCGAAATACTCGTTCGCCACGCGACGGATGTCCTCCGCCGTCACAGCCTGCTGCTTGCGCGGCCCTTCGTTGATCTCCTCCCAGCCGACCATCGCCTCGGCGACGCCGAGCTGCACCATGAGGAAGAAGTTGTTCTGCAGGCGACGGTACGAGTTCGCTGCGATGCCGTTCTTCACCTTCTGCAGCTCGCGATCGGGGACGAGGTTCTCCTGCAGGTCGGCGAGGATCTCGTACCAGGCCGCCTCGAGCATCTCCGGCGTCGCGTCCCCCTTGGTCTCGGCGCGGAAGCTGAACGCGCCCGCGTACTTCCGCGCATCGGGGCCCGCGAAGGCGCTCGAAGCGATCTCGGCGCCCTCGACCATCGCCTTGTAGAGCCGCCCCGTGCGCCCGTTGAGGATCTGCGCCATGACATCGAGCGCGTACGAATCGTTGTGGCCCATCGGCACTGTGTGGTAGCGCACCGTCACCTGCGGCTGCATGTCGCCCTCGGCGTACATGCGCATCTCGGCGCGCTGGGGCACCTCGCGCGTCACCACCGCCGGCGGCTCCGGCCCGCGCTCAAGGCTGCTGAAGTACCGCTCGATCGTGTTCTTCACCTCGTCAACGTCGAAGTCGCCGACGACCACGCCCACGAGGTTGTTGGGCCGGTAGTAGGTGTCGTAGTACTCCTCGGCCTGCTCCCGCGTGTACGCGTTCAAGTCGCTCGGCCACCCGACCACCGGCCAGTGGTAGGGGCTGGAGATCCAGAACATCGAATCGAACTGCTCGTCGAACTCGCCCGTCGGCGTGCTCTCGGTGCGCAGGCGGCGCTCCTCGTGCACCACGTCGCGCTCCGCGTAGAACTCGCGGAACACGCTGTCGCGAAGGCGGTCGCTCTCCATCCACGCCCACAGCTCAAACTTGTTGCTGGGGACGTTGATGAAGTAGAAGGTCATGTCCTCACTCGTGAAGGCGTTCATCGAGGAGCCGCCCATCTCGGTGTAGACCTGGTCGAACTCGTCCTTCACGATCGCCTGCTTCTGCTCGTCCATCAGCGATCGCAGCAGGGCGCGGAGCTCCGCCATCTCGGGTGTGTCGCTGGCCGGGTCCCACGGATCCTCGATCTCGCCGGCCCGGGCGCGGTCGTACTGCACCGTCAGGTGCAGGTCGCGCAGGCGCGTGTGCGTTTCGTTCAGGCGGGCCATGATGTCGGCGTCGGTCGCGGCGTCGCGCGTGCCGATCGTCCTCGTCCCCTTGAACATCATGTGCTCGAAGAAGTGGCTGATGCCCGTGATGCCCGGGCGCTCGTTCACGCTGCCCACCTTCGCCACCCACCCCGCGGCGATGCTGTTGGGCTGCTCGATGCGCGGGACCAGCAGGAACTCCATCCCGTTGTCGAGGACGAACTCCTCGACCTGCACCTGCTGCCCCGCCGCCAGCGGCGCCAATGCCGCCGCGCACGCGATGCCCAGTGAAACTCGTCGCAACATGCCGCATGCTCCCAATATGGATCCGCTCGACCGGGCGCCAGGCCCCAGCGGCCCCGGCGCGCTCCTCCGGACGCACAAGCCTAGCGGAGCGCCACGCCCGCACGCGACCCACTGCCGCCGAACCCGGGCCTTCCGGTACCATCGGGCGTTGTCCGAAATCTCAGAAAGGGAGGATCGACGATGAGGAGCCGCCTGTTCCTCGGCCTGATCGCCGGCGCCGTCACCACCACCGCCGCGCTGCACGCCGACGCCCAGACCCGCTACCGCACCCCGCCCGACGAGGTCGTGCGCATCCTCGATGCGCCGCCGCCCCCGATGCTCAGCGTCGATCCCACCGGGCGCGCCGCCGCCGTCCTCGAACGCCCCAGCATGCCGACCATCAAGGAGATGGCCGCGCCCATGCTCCGTCTCGCCGGCATGCGCATCAACCCGAACACCAACGGCCCCTACATGCCGTGGGCGTCCTTCACCGGCGTTGAGATCCGCTCCATCCCCGAAGGCGACACCGTCTCGGTCAGCCTGCCCGACGGCGCCAGCCTCGGCATGCCCCGCTGGTCCCCCGACGGCACGAAGTTCGCGCTCACCCTCACCTTCGACGACCGCACCGAGCTCTGGGTCGTCAGCCGGGGCGACGGCAGCGCGAAGCGCGTCGGTGACTTCCACGTCAACGCCGTGCTCTCCAATGGCTTCGAGTGGTTCCCCGACAGCGCCAACCTCCTCGTCGCCGCCGTTCCCGCCGACCGAGGCCCCGCGCCCGTCGCGCCCCTCGTGCCCGTCGGGCCCGTCGTGCAGGAGACCAGCGGCGTCACCGCGCCCGTCCGCACCTACCAGGACCTCCTCGAGAACGAACACGACGAAGCGCTCTTCGACTATTACGGCACGAGCCAGATCGTCTTCATCAACAGCGAGAACGGGCTCTCCCGCAACCTCGGCGAGCCCGCTCTCTACCGCGAGTTCGAGCCCTCGCCCGACCGTCTGCACATCCTCACGACACGCCTCCTTCGCCCGTACTCCTACCTCGTTCCGTATTACGACTTCCCCGATGTCACCGAAGTGCGCAACCTCCGCAGCAACCGCGTGACGCAGGTCGTCCGCCGCCCGCTGCGCGACCAGACGCCCATCGGCGGCGTCGACACCGGCCCGCGCTCCATCGAGTGGCGCGCCACCGACGACGCCACACTTGTCTGGGCCGAGGCCCTCGACGATGGCGATCCCAAGAAGGACGTGCCCCACCGTGACAAGGTCATGGCCTGGAGCGCGCCCTTCGAGGGCGACCCCATCGAACTCGTCCGCACCGAAGATCGCTTCAGCGGCGTGCAGTGGGTCGCCGACTCCAGTCTCGCCATCGCCAGCGAGTACGACCGCGACCTGCGCTGGGCGCGCACCTGGCTCATCGACGCCGACGATCCCTCCCAGGCGCCCCGTCTCCTCCACGAGCGCAGCGTCCAGGACAGCTACAACGATCCCGGTCGGCCCGTCACCACCGTGAACCCCGCCGGGCACAGCGTCGTGCACGTGCACGAGAGCAGCATTTTCCTGTCTGGTCGCGGCGCCTCGCCCGAGGGCGATCGCCCCTTCCTCGACAAGATGAGCCTCGTCAACTTCCAGACCGAACGGCTCTGGCGCAGCGAGGGCGAGGTCTACGAGTCCTTTGCTGATCTGCTGGCGCCAGACGGCTCACGCATCCTCACCAGCCGCGAGTCGTCCACCGACCCGCCCAACTACTTCATCCGCGATCTCGGCGACGGCGAGTTGACGCAGTTCACCAACTACACCGACCCCGCCAACGACTTCGCGACCTCCATCACGAAGGAACTGGTCACCTACCAGCGCGACGACGGCGTCAACCTCAGCGCCACGCTCTACCTCCCGGCCGACTACCAGCCCGGCCAGCGTCTGCCCCTCGTCGTCTGGGCCTACCCGCGCGAGTTCAACAACGCCTCCGACGCCGGGCAGATCTCCGGCTCGCCCCACCGCTACACGCGCATCAGCGGGACAAGCCACCTCTTCTTCCTCACCCAGGGATACGCCGTCATGGACAGTGCGACCATGCCGGTGGTCGGCGACGACCCCGAGACCGTCAACGACTCCTTCATCCGCCAGATCGTCGCGAGCGGCAAAGCCGCGATCGACTACGCTGCCGATCGCGGCGTCGCCGACCCCAACCGCGTCGGCGTCGGCGGGCACTCCTACGGCGCCTTCATGACCGCCAACCTCCTCGCCCACAGCGACATCTTCGCCGCCGGCATCGCGCGCAGCGGCGCCTACAACCGAACGCTTACTCCCTTCGGCTTCCAGAGCGAACGGCGCACCTACTGGGAAGCGCCCGACGTCTACTTCAATCTCTCGCCCTTCATGCACGCCGACCAGATCGACGAGCCCATCCTGCTCGTCCACGGCATGGTCGACAACAACTCCGGCACCTTCCCCATCCAGAGCGAACGCCTCTACCACGCCATCAAGGGCCACGGCGGCACGACGCGCCTCGTCATGCTGCCCCTCGAGAGCCACGGCTACCGCGCAAGGGAAAGCGTCATGCACACCCTCGCCGAGATGATCGACTGGTTCGACGCCCATGTGAAGAACGCGTCCGCCGCGACCACCAGCCAGGCCAACTGAATTCTTCGTAGGGCGGCCTTCAGGCCGCCGCGTGCAATATCACCAACGACAACGGCCGCCCCGCGAAGGGCGGCCGTTGTTCATCTGTTCATTGCGCTGCGCGCGGCCCGGCCATCATTCCTCCGCGCGAGGCAGCACCTTCGTGTTGTCCCCGATCTCCTGTGTGATCGACACCGCCGCCCCCGCATCGTCGAACTGGAACGAGATCGTCACATGCGGCGCCTCGCGCACCGTCCACCGGTGCGAGTCGTCCGTGGGGCGCAGGTGCAGCTCTGGGCCCTCGGGCCCGCGGATGCACACATCGTCACCCTGCGTGTAGATGCGCACCCGCGCGCCCGACTCCTCGTCGGTGTACGCGCCGCACATCGCCGCGATGATCGCCGGGTCCACCACCTTCGGCGCCGATTGCTCGATCGCCAGTGCCGTGCCCTCCCGCGGCGCCTCGAACACCGCCGGCCCCTGGTGCAGGCGCAGCAGGTTCACCGCGCCCTCCTCGTCACGCACGAACTCCACCTGCACCCGCTCCGGCGCGACCTCGAACGCCCACAGCCCCTCGTCGTTCGGCTCGAGCAGGTCGAAGACCATCTGGCTCGGGATGTCGAGCGCAAGCCGTCCGTCGCGCATCCGCACCTCGAACCGCTCATTCGTGAACGACCCGAAGTTCGCGATGTAGACCCCCAGGTACGGTTCGTACGCCGCGGGCACAACCTCGGCGACGGGCGCATCGCCATCGCGCAGCAGCAGACGGTTGATGTGCTCCTCCAGGCGCAGCGGCGTCGACCCGCCGCGTGACTGCGTGAAGTACAGCGCCATCAGGTCGCGCTCCGGCCACGCCCACGCGATCGTGCCGTCCGACCCGCTGTGCCCGATGACGACCGGCGCCGATCCGGTCGGGTCGTCCTGCGGCATGTGCAGCACCGCCATCCGGCCGTACCACACCTCCAGCCCGTCGAACTCCGTCGGGAAGCGCCGGTCCGATCCGAGCATCGACATCGGCGACACCGGCGTCAGCGTGCGCTCGACCGCCGCTTCGCTCAGCACGCGCCCGTCGCCGGCCGCCCCGCCGTCCATCCACATCGCCAGGAATTTCGCGTAGTCCTCCGGCGTGCCGTAGGCCGTCTGCGAGCCCCACGCGAACGGGTACAGCGGCCCCTTCGAGGGATCCCAGAATGAAGTCCACGCGTTCGGTGAGCCGAACGACAGCGTCGCGATCCGCCCGAAGCGCGGGTCGTCGGCGTCGAGCGCGTAGAAGGTGTCGTCCATGCCCAGCGGCGTGAAGATCTCCCGCGTCACGAAGGCGTCCACCGTCTCGCCCGTCACCGTCTCGACGATCGCCGCGAGCACATCCGTGCCGGCGTCGCTGTACCAGAACTTGCTCCCCGGATCGAACTCCGGCCCGCGCTCGCCCACGGCCGCCACGACCGCCGCGAGATCCGGATACTGATCGACGCCGGTCGTGAACGCCGTCAGCGGCAGCCCCGCACGGTGCGTCAGCAACTGATCGATCGTCACATCGCGCAGCGCATTGGTGTCGAATGCCGGAAGATGCTTCGACGCCGGGTCGTCGAGGGCAACCGCGCCGCGATCGATCAGGATCTGAATCGCCGCGCCCGTGAACGTCTTCGTCATCGAGCGCATGTTGCAGATCGTCTCGTCCGTCCACGGCAGCTCGTCGTCGCGATCGCGCACGCCGTACACCGCGTGCAGCACCGTGCGCCGATCCTTGATCACCAGCAACTCGGCGCCGACGGCCCAGTCCTTCTCGACATACTCAGCGACGATCGCCGCGAGCGCATCCAGCGACTCGGCCGACATCCCGACCGCCGCGGGATCCGCAGGCGGAAAGGCGTCATCGGCGCGCACGCACGGCGAAAGCGTCGTCGCGCACAGCGCAACGCACAGCGTCATTCGGGTCTGCATTGTCAGGGTCCCCCACAAGCGGCTGTCGGTCCGTGGGCGCACCGAGAGCCCACCCATGCACCACAGTATGCGGCGAACCGCGCGCGGGATTTCACTCGACCGGCGTATCGCCCGCCATCATCGCGATCGCCCGCTCCACCGCCGCGCGCACGATCTCCGGGCGTGTCCAGATGAAGAAGTGATCCTCGCCATCGAGCGTCAGCCACGCCGTGCGCTGGTTCGCCGCCAGTCGATCTTCGAGGTACGCCACATTCGCGTACGGCACGAGCCGATCGCGCGTGCCGTGCACCACCACCACCGGGCAGGTCACGCGCTCGAGCAGGGGGGCGAGGTCCTCGAGTTCTCTCTCCAGCGGCAGCACCTCGCGGTTCGCGTTCCGCAGCGCACGCGGGAGCAACGCCGGGATGAAGGCGAAGTTCCCCAGGCGCTGGATGAACAGCACCCGCTCCTCGTCAGGATCCACCGACCCCGCCAGCACCACCACCGCGCCGACCTTGTCAGGATGCTCCGCCGCGACGCGCAGCGCGATCGGCCCGCCCAGCGAATGCCCGACGAGAATCGGCCACTGTCCGTCGCGCTCAACGAGCAGCGGCTCGATCGCCGCCGCCTGATCCGCCAGCGACGGCACGGCCTTCCGCGGCGTCGTGCGCCCGAATCCCGGACGATCCGGCGCCACCGACTCCGTGCCCGCAACCGGGTCGAGCACGTATCCCGCCCATCCCTTCGCGTCACCCGGCGTGCCGTGGATGTAGACCACGCGCACGCCCTCGCCCGACTTCGCAGCGCTGATCGTCCACCCGTCTCGCCCCGGCACGCTGTACTCGAACCGCGCCATCTCCAGCGCATCGCGCTCCACACGCTGCCCGGGGTACGAACACCCGGTCAGGATCGCCGCCATCGCCAGCAGGCTCGTCGGGCTCAGCGGCCCGCGCACGCGACGACCGGTTGGCGGGATGAGTTCGCGCATCTGGGAACGATACGCTCGGCGCGGTCCGGCCATTCCATCGCACCCGCCCGCCCCTAGCATCCGGCAATGCCCGATCTCGTCGTGCCGACTGACCGGGGCCTCTACTGCCCGCCCGGGGGGTTCCACATCGACCCCTGGTCGCCGGTCGATCGCGCCGTCGTCACCCATGCCCACGCCGACCACGCCCGCCCCGGCTCGAAGCGATACCTCGTCAGCCGCGAGGGCGAAGGCGTCGCGCGCACCCGCCTCGGTGAGGACGCCCGCCTCGAATCGCTCGGCTGGGCGGAACCGACCACTATCAATGGCGTGCGCATCAGCCTCCACCCCGCCGGCCACATACTCGGCTCTGCGCAGGTGCGCCTCGAGCACGAGGGCGATGTCTGGGTCGTCACCGGCGACTACAAGACCGTTCCCGACGACACCTGCACACCCTTCGAGCCCGTGCGATGCCGCGTAATAATCACCGAGTGCACCTTCGGCCTGCCCGTCTTCCGCTGGAAGCCGCAGGCCGAGGTCTTCGACGACATCAACGCATGGTGGCGCGCCAACCAGAACGCCGGGCGCACGAGCGTCATCCTCGCCTACTCACTCGGCAAGGCGCAGCGCGTGATGGCCGGCGTCGATCGCACGATCGGCCCCATCCTCGCCCACGGCGCCGCGATGCCCCTCACCGAGCGCTACCGCGAAGCCGGTGTCGGCCTCCCGCTCGTCGAGCACGCCACCGTCGCCGCGAGCAAACCTAATAGGGGCCGGGCGCTCGTCATCGCGCCGCCCTCGGCCGCCGGCACGCCCTGGATGCGTCGATTTGGCCCCACCTCCGACGCCATCGTCAGCGGCTGGGCGCAGATCCGCGGCACGCGCCGGCGCTCCAGCGTCGATCGCGGCTTCGTCTTGAGCGACCACGCCGACTGGCCCGGCCTGCTCGACGCCATCGACGCCTCCGGCGCCGAACGCGTCATCGCCACCCATGGCTACACCGAGCCCTTCGCGCGCTACCTCCGCGAAGCAAAGGGCCTCGAGACCGGCGTGCTGCACACCCGCTTCGTCGGTGAACGCGCCGCGAACGACGACGACGACCAGGCCGAGGACGCCGCCTGATGCGCCGCTTCACCGACCTCTACTTCGCGCTCGATGCGACCACGCGCACCGGCGACAAGGTCGAGGCCCTCGCGGCGTACTTCCGAGATGTCCCCGCGCGCGACGGCGCGTGGGCCCTCGCCTTCCTCGCCGGCAAGCGCGGGCGACGACCCGTCAGCGGCCCCGCCATGCGCGCCTGGGCCGCCGCGGAAGCCGGCCATCCCGAGTGGCTCGTCGGCGAGTGCCACGAGGTGGTGGGGGACCTCTCCGAAACCATTGCCCTCCTGCTCCCCGAGCCAATCGACCCACGCGACATCCCGCTGCACGAAGTCGTCGAGCGCCACATCCAGCCCATGGCGCACATGGACGACGATGAGAAGCGCGCCCACCTCGTCGCGCTCTGGCGCGCCCTGGACGCCGAGCAGCGCTTCGTCTTCCACAAGCTCATCAGCGGCGCCTTCCGTGTTGGCGTGCAGCGCCGATTGCTCACCCGCGCGATTGCTGAAGCCGCGGGGTTGGACCAGGCCGTCGTCGCCCACCGCCTCGCGGGAACCTGGAAACCGACGCCCGAGCGCTTCCGCGCCCTCATGGCCGGCGACGACGCGCACGACGACCCCGCGCGACCCTACCCCTTCTTCCTCGCCAGCCAGCTCGACGATGAGGTCGGCCTCTTCGACGCCCGCCTCGGCGACATCGCCGACTGGCAGGCCGAGTGGAAGTGGGACGGCATCCGCGCACAGCTGATCCGGCGCGCGCGTCAGACCATCGCCTGGTCACGCGGCGAAGAACTGCTCGGTGATTCCTTCCCTGAACTCCGCGCCATCGGCGACGCCCTCCCCGATGGAACCGTCCTCGACGGCGAACTGCTGGCTTGGGAGGACGACCGCCCGCTCCCCTTCGCCCTGCTGCAGCGCCGCCTCAACCGCAGGCGCGTCGAGCCTACCCTCTTCCCCGATGTGCCCGTCGTCTTCATGGCCTACGACCTGCTCGAGGACGAAGGGCGCGACCTGCGCGAGGCGCCGATCGAATCGCGCCGAGCTGCGCTCGAACGAATCATCGAGGCCGCCGGCGCAGAACACCTGCGCATCAGCCCGGTCGTTGAGGCTTCGACATGGGAAGCGCTCGCCGCCCTCCGCGAGCAGTCGCGCAAGCGCGGCGCCGAAGGCCTCATGCTCAAGCGAATCGGTTCCACCTACGCCCACGGACGCACCCGCGGCGACTGGTGGAAGTGGAAGATCGATCCCTTCACCATCGACGCCGTCATGGTCGCCGCCCAGCCCGGCCACGGGAAGCGCGCCACCCTCTTCACCGACTACACCTTCGCCCTCTGGGAGGGCGAAGAACTCGTCACCATCGCCAAGGCCTACAGCGGCCTGACCGACAGCGAGATCGACGAAGTCGACGCCTGGATCCGCCGCCACACCCTCGCCCGCCACGGCCCCGTGCGCGCGGTCGAACCCGAACTCGTCTTTGAACTCGCCTTCGAGGGCGTGCAGGAATCGACGCGCCACAAGTCCGGCGTCGCGCTCCGCTTCCCGCGCATCGCGCGCTGGCGCGCCGACAAGCCGGCCCGCGAGGCCGACACCGTCGCCCACCTTCGCGCGCTCCGGCCCGAACTCCCCCAGCCGGAGGCGCGCCGGTGACCGCCCTTGACGAACTCTTCCGTGCTCGGAAGTGGACCCCTTTCGCCTACCAGCGCGAGGTGTGGGACGCCTACCGCGCGGGTCGGTCCGGCCTCGTCCACGCGCCGACCGGAACCGGCAAGACGCTCGCAGCATGGCTCGGCGCGCTGCTCGAGGCGAAGGAAGCGGGCGATGACGGTTCGCGTTGCCGGGTCGTCTGGCTCACGCCCCTCCGCGCTCTCGCCCACGACACCGTTCGAGCGCACACCGAGGCGACCGATCCGCTCGGCGTCCCGTGGTCCGTCGAACTGCGCACCGGCGACACGCCCCAGAGTGTCAAGACGCGACAACGGCGCAAACTGCCCGCGTGCCTCGTCACCACGCCCGAGAGCCTCACCATCCTCCTCTCCTACGCCGGCACTGCCGACATGCTGCGAGACCTCCGCTGCGTTGTCGTCGATGAGTGGCACGAACTCCTCGCCACCAAACGCGGCGTGCAGACCGAACTCGCCCTCGCACGCCTTCGCGCTCTCGCCCCCGAACTCCGCACATGGGGCCTCTCGGCGACCATCGCCAACCTCGACGAAGCCGCCGACGCGCTGCTCGGGCCGACGATCCCCGCCGAGCGTCGCGCGCTTGTCCGCGGCGCCGAGCCACGCGACATCGAAGTCCGCACCGTCATGCCCACCACGGTGGACCGATTCCCGTGGTCCGGCCACATCGGCATCGCGCTGCTCGACGAGACTCTCGACGCCATCCGTGCCGCGCGCAGCACCCTGCTGTTTACGAACACCCGCTCGCAGGCGGAGATCTGGTTCCGCGCCATCCTCCACCGCGCGTCGGACCTGCTCGGGCGCGTCGCGCTTCACCACGGCTCCCTCGACCGCGACATCCGGCGCCAGGTCGAAGAACTCGTCGCGAGCGACCGACTCCGCTGCGTCGTCTGCACCAGCAGCCTCGACCTCGGCGTCGACTTCACACCCGTCGATCAGGTCATCCAGGTCGGCAGCCCGCGCGGCGTTGCGCGCCTCATGCAGCGCGCCGGACGCAGCGGACACCGCCCCGGCGTCCCCAGCCGCATCCTCTGCGTGCCGACCCACGCCATCGAACTCGTCGAGTTCGCCGCCGCACGTGACGCCGTCGCCGACCGCGCCGTCGAACCCCGGCGCCCCCTCGACCGCCCCCTCGATGTGCTCGTCCAGCACCTCGTCACCATGGCCCTCGGCGGCGGATTCGATGAATCCTCGCTGCGACAGGAAGTCCGCACCACCCGCGCGTTCCGCAATCTCACCGACGAAGAGTGGTCGTGGGCCATGCAGTTTGTCTCCACCGGCGGCCCCGCGCTCGGCGCCTACCCCCAGCACGCGCGTATCGCGCCCGATGACGAATCCCGCTGGGTCGTCCCCGATCGGCGTATTCAGCGCACGCATCGGATGTCGATCGGCGCCATCACGAGCGACAGCGCGATGCGCGTGAAGTTCCAATCGGGCAAGACCCTCGGCACGATCGAGGAGTCCTTCATCGCGCGCCTCAGCCCGGGCGACCGCTTCGTCTTCGCCGGGCGCGTGCTCGAACTGCTCCGTGTCCGCGACATGACCGCCTGGGTCAGCCGCGCAAACACCCGCTCCGGCGTCGTTCCGCGTTGGAACGGCGGCAAGATGCCGCTGTCATCAGAACTCGCCGCGGCTGTGCGCCGGCGCCTCGACCGCGCCATCGCCGGCGACTTCGACGGCCCCGAGATGACCCTCGCCCGGCCCATGCTCGAACTCCAGCAGCGCTGGAGCGTCCTGCCCGCCTCTGATGAACTCCTCATCGAGCGCACGAGGACGCGCGAGGGCCACCACGCCTTCCTCTTCTTCTTCGCCGGCCGCCACGCGCACGAGGGCCTCGGCGCGCTGCTCGCCCACCGGCTTGCGCAACTGGCGCCGCGATCGGTCAGCGCGACCGTCAACGACTACGGCCTCGAACTGCTCAGCCCCGACGCCTTCGACCTCGACGAACCCGCCTGGCGCCGCCTGATCGCGCCCGACCGCCTCCTCGACGACCTCCTCGCCTGCGTCAACGCCAGCGAGCTCTCCCGCCGCCAGTTCCGCGAGATCGCGCGCATCGCCGGCCTCATCTTTCAGGGCTTCCCCGGCGCGCAGCAGTCCGTCCGCCACCTCCAGGCCTCCAGCGAGCTCTTCTTCGATGTCTTCACCGAGTTCGATCCCGGCAACCTGCTGCTCGACCAGGCCCGGCGCGAAGTGATGAGCGACCAGCTCGAAGTCCGGCGCCTCGCCGATGCGCTGGACCGCGCCGCCTCGATGCGCATCGTCCTGACCAGCCCCGAGCGCCTCACCCCGCTCGCCTTTCCCCTCTACGCCGAGACGCTCCGCACCCAGCATGTCTCCAGCGAGGCGTGGTCGAAGCGGATCGAGCGTATGGTGTCGTCGCTCGAACGCGCGGCGTCCACGGAAGGATCGCCGCCCACCACGCGGAGGACGAGGCGTCGTGCTGCGAACGCACCTGGCCGGCGAAGCGATTGACCTGCACGAGACCGGCGCGCTCCACTGGTGCGCCGCCTCCACCCTCTTCGTCGCCGACACCCATTTCGGCAAGCCCGCCGCGTTCCGCGCCGCCGGCCTCCCTGCCCCCGAAGCGCTCACCGCGAACGATCTGGACCGCCTCGCCCGCGCCCTCGACGACACCCGCGCCCAGCGCCTCGTCGTTCTCGGCGATCTTCTCCACCACCGGACCGGACGCGATCCCAACGCGCTTGGCGCCGTTGCGCAATGGCGCGCCGCGCGCGCGGAACTCGACATTCTCGTCGTCCGCGGCAACCACGACCTCCATGCCGGCGACCCGCCCGACGACTGGCGCATGCGCATCGAACCCCAAGGGCGCGTCGAGCCGCCCTTCGTCTTCCGACACGAGCCCACGGAATCGGACGACGGCTACGCCCTCGCCGGGCACATCCACCCGGTCGCGTCCCTCGCCGCGCCCGGCGTCGGACGCGCCCGCTTCCGCTGCTTCCTGCTCGGCGAGCGCTGCGCCGTTCTGCCGGCGTTCGCACAGTTCGCCGGCGGCGCGCCGGTGCGCACCGATCCCGGCGACCGCCTCGTGCTGCTCACGCCCGATGGCCTCTGCACGCTCGATGCGCCGGCGCCAAGCCGCGCACGCTGACGCGATCACTTCCTGAGGTTTGCCTCGGCCGAGTGGCGCATCGCCTCCTGCAGCGACACCCGCAACTCCGCCACATGGCGCTCCAGCCCGTGCAGGTCTTCGAGCATCTTGGCCGCCGCCTCCGTGTTCACATCGCACACGCAGGCGCCGTGCTCGTCCTGGTGCAGCGACAGGCGCACCGCCTCGGCCAGCCGACCCAGCGACGCCGTCACATCCAGCAGGTGCTTCGCCGGCGGGATCTCGTCCGGGTCGGTCTCGATCTCCGGCACCACCACGTACCCGCCCTCGGCGCCCGCGTCCGCCCAGAACCGGTCCCGCACCGCCTGCGGCAGAATGTCCTCCCGGCAGATCAGCTCGAACACCCGATCGCTCGGCGCCACGCTCGCGCGCGACGGCTTCAGCCAGGCGTCGAGCGTATGCACGCTCACGCCAAGCCCGTCGGCAACCGCCTGACGCGATACGCCAACGCGCGCCGCCTCCGAGACCGCGCGACGGAGCAACTCGATGAAGCGCTCGCCGAATGCGTTCAAGCGCCCCCGGCTCGCGTCGGTGTCGTTCTGGCTGGTGCGGTCGTGCATGCTGCTGCGCAAAATACTACGCCACGCGTGCTTGTGGGCGCATCCGCTCAGGATTTCGGCGCCGGCTGGCACGCTGGGCACGCGTGCACCTCCCGAGCCGCCTGCTCCCAGGACACCACGGCGCCCCCGCATCGCAGGCACCGCTCCTTCTTGTAGATCCGCAGCCGCTCCGAGCCCTGCATCCGAGACCGGGGTTTCCCCACCTCCTCGGGCCTCCGAGCGACGATCCGGTTGATCCGCTCGCTCGCCCGCATCATCGCGCGCAGCGACGCCCACAACGCGTCGAACCGCTCCCGCCCGAGGTCCCGACCCTGCACATCGGGGTGCACGCCGATCTCGAAGAGCGACTCTGCCCGGAAGATGTTGCCCACCCCGGCGAACGCCGACTGATCCAGCAGCAGCGCGCCGATGGGTGCGCGGCTCCTGCCCACGCGCGCCCAGAGGCGATCCGGATCCGCATCCGAGCGCAGCGGATCCTCACCGAGCCGCGCCCGGATCTTCGCTTCCGCTTTCGCATCCACGAGATCGCACGCCGCCGGGCCGTCGAGATCCATCACGTGCGCATCGCCCACAAGGCGCAATCGCACCTGCCCGACCGGCTCGCCCACCGGCGCCCGGTGCAGGCGGAATCTCCCGTACAGGCCGAGATGCACATGCAACGCGAGCCCGCCCTCCCATCGGTAGAAGAGGTGCTTGCCGTGCGCCTCGATGTGCTCGAGCGACCGGCCATCCAGCTTCCGGGCGCCCGCGCGAAACCGCCCCTGCGGGCTCGACGCCGCGAGCGCTCGCCCGGCCAGCCGGCGCGTCTGGTCCCGCGCCGCGCGATGGATCGTGTGTCCCTCCGGCATGCAGGCCATTCTTCGCCCGTCGGATCGACCCGGATGCATGCGCCCCGTTGACGGCGCCCGCCCGCGGCGCCACGCTGTGGCCATGTCACGCATCGATCGCATCCGACAGATGCTCGAGAAGACCCCCGGCGACGCCGACCTGCGCTACATGCTCGCGCAGGAACTCGCCAAGGGCGGCGACCACGCCGGCGCCGTCGGGCAGTACGACGCCTGCATCGAGATCAACCCCGACTATCTCTACGCCTACTTCCACAAGGCCAGCAGCCTGCAATCGGCCGGCGACCTGCCCGGCGCGAAGGCGGCGCTCGAGACCGGCCTCCAGCGCGCCACCGCCGCCGGCGACGCCAAGGCGATCAGCGAAATCAGCGCCTTCCTCGAAGGCCTCGCCGACTGACGCGTCAGAGCGTCTCGTCGAAGAACGCGAGCAGGCGCTCGACCTCCGCCATCGTGTTGTAGTGCACCAGGCTCGTGCGCACGACGCCGTCGTCAGGATCGAGCCCGAGCGCGACGCACAACCGGTAGGCGTAGAAGTGCCCGAACCGGATGCCCAGCCCCGCGTCGTTCGCCGCCTGGGCGATCTGCTTCGATGACTTCGACTCGTGCACGAACGACACGGTCGCGACCCGCTCCGGCCCGGTTGTCGCCGGCCCGATCAGGCGCACGCGCGGGTGCGCCGCCAGGTAGTCGACCAGCCGCGCCTGCAGCGGCAGCTCCAGCGCCGTCATCACATCGAAGGCGCGCCCGATCGCCGCGCGATCCACGGCGTCCGGCCCGTGAACGCCCGCGAGCGTCGCCAGGTAGTCGCGCAGCGCCAGCAGCCCCGCGCACCCCTCGTGGCTCGCCCCGCCCAGTTCGAACTTGTAGGGGATCGCGTCGTTCGGAATGAAGAAGTGGTTCGGCCCCTCCAGCTCGGCGAACGCCTCGTGCGTGCCGAAGAGCGCCGCCATGTGCGGGCCGTACACCTTGTAGGTGCTGTACACGCACCAGTCGGCCTCCATCGCGCGCACATCGATCGCGCGGTGGGGGGCGTAGGCCACGCTGTCGACAACCACCCGCGCGCCCGCGTCGTGCGCCAGGCGCGCGATCCGGCGCGCATCCTCGATCTCGCCCAGCACATTCGAGACATGCGGGAAGGCCACGATCCGTG
Source organism: Phycisphaerales bacterium (assembly GCA_043101835.1). GTDB lineage: Bacteria > Planctomycetota > Phycisphaerae > Phycisphaerales > UBA1924 > JBICHM01. The sequence continues at coordinate 17,576 of JBICHM010000273.1, forward strand.
TCCGCTCGCTCAGCAGTGATTCCAGCGATTCGATCGGCGCCCGCTGCGCGTCGGGATCAACCTTCCAGGTCCGCACCGTCCAGCCGCGATCGGCGAGGCGCGCCCACGGCCCAACGTTCGACTCGTGCCCCGTTTCCGCGATGATCACTTCGTTGCGCTCGCCGGCGCCGGCGCGTGCATCCGCATCCGCCAGCGGATAGCACAGCGTCGTCGTGGATGACCCCAGCGCCACCTCGCCGA
>JBICHM010000274.1:0-27395 GCA_043101835.1 Phycisphaerales bacterium
TGCGTGTTGACTCGCACCGCTCGCGCCACCAGAGGCGCTCCTCGTCGCTCTCGAGGTGCATGTATTCGACGCCCATCGTGCGGCAGTAGGTCTCGTCGAGCACCTCGATGATGCGGCGCAGCGTCGTCGGCTCGCCGCCGAGGAAATCGGGGAGCACGTAGGTGCGCTCGAGATTCGCCTCGGTCAGGCCGTAGTACTGCGGCGTCAGGCTCGCCGGGCCCTCGCGCTCGCGCCCGAAGGGGTCGAGTTCGGCGCACAGGTGCCCGCTGGCGCGGTAGGCGCGCACGAGCGAGTGCACGGCGATGGGGTCGTCATCGGGCGTGGCGCCGCCGGAGACGGCGGGCCGGGCGGGCGCCGCCGTCGCGGGCCGACCGTCGCTCGATCGCGCGAGGTCGAAGCCCCGGAAGAAGGAGGCCATGTCCGGCGCCACCGACGCCGGGTCGGCCAGCCACGCCTCGTACTGCTCGTCGAGGTAGTCGGCGCTCCAGGCGTTGACGGCGGGGCGGTTGGGGCGGATCGACTGGCCGGCGGGGCCGTTGCTCTTGGGGCTTGTCATGCCACATCCCGGGGGGCTGGATCGGGGGGAAACGACACGCGGGACGCCCGCGCGACGCGAGGGACGCCCCGATCACGCTGATACTAGCCTCTGCATCGGGCTTCGACGGCGCGCCGATGAGCCCATTCCGGGACCTTGAAGGCCACGCCCCGGCCCCTCAGGATCGGCCGAAGAGACGCTCCAACTCGCGGATCGACAATCGCACCGTCGTCGGGCGTCCATGGGGGCAGTTGCTCGAGCGGTCGACGCGCTCGCGCATCCGGAGGAGGGCGTCGAGTTCCTCGTCGCCGAGCCGGTCGCCGGCCTTCACCGCGGCCTTGCAGGCCATCATGTCGAGAGCGTCGCGGAGCGCGTCCTCGCTGTCGCCCGTGAAGCCGCGCTCGTCGGTCTTCTCGAGCAGGTCGGCCAGGAACTCCTCGGGCTCGACGCGCTTGTCGAAGAGGAAGGTCGGGAAGGCGTGGACGGCCAGGTCCTCCGGCCCGATGGGCTCCGCCTCGACGCCCAGGCGCTCGAGGAGCGGGCGGAGGTCGTCGAGGCGATCCAGGCGAGCCCGTGTTGTGCGCACCACCGCCGGCGAGAGCAGGCGCTGGCTCTCCAGCGGCCCCGATGCGATGCGCTCCAGCAGCAGTTCGAACATCACCCGCTCGTGCAGTGCGTGCTGATCGATGATCACGACGCCCTGCTCATCCTGCGTGACCAGGTACGAGTTGTGCACCTGCAGGATGCGGTCCACCGGGCGCGCCGTGGGCAGATCGGGCGTGGCGGACGACGCCGGGGCCTCCGGCGACGTGGCGTACCGCTCCTGCCGGACTCCGTCGCGCACCGCACCGAAGTCCAACCGCTGCTCAGGAGAAGGCGCCGACCGCTGGAACGACTGCGCAAAATCTCCGCCGCTCGCCGGCGCGAGGCCGTGGCCGAAGTCGGTCGATTCCGGGCGCGCCTGGCGGAAGCGGACGCTTGGCGTCAGGTCGGCGCCGCGCAGCGCCTCGCGCACCGCGCGGTGCACGACGCTGTGGACGAGGCCCTGGTCGCGGAAGCGCACCTCGGCCTTGGTCGGATGCACATTCACATCGACGCCCTCCGGCGTCATCTCGATGAGCAGCAGCGCCGTCGGCTTGCGGCTGGGCTCGATCAGCCCGCGGTACGCCTCCTGCAGCGCGTGCTGGATCGTGCGGTCGCGCACCGGGCGCCCGTTGACGAAGATGCGCTGGTGCTTGTTCGTCGGTCGCGCCACCTCCGGCAGCCCGACGAGGCCCCAGAGCGCGAGGCCCCGCGCATCATCGAAGGCGTCGGCGTGGACCTCGAGCAGCTTCGCGTCCAGCTCGGCGCCGAGGATCGCGACCGCGCGCTCGCGCACCGACTGGCCCGGCGGCACATCGACCAGCGTGCGCCCGTCGCTCTCGAGCGTGAAGCCGATGTGCGCGTGCGCGGCGGCGAGGCTGCGCACGATCTCCGCACAGTGCCCCTGCTCGGTCTGGGCCGTGCGCAGGAACTTGCGCCGCGCGGGCGTGTTGAAGAAGAGGTTCCGCACCGTCACCACCGTGCCCACCGGCCCGGCTTCGGGGCGGACGGGCGACGCGGCGCCCCCTTCGACCTCCAGCAGGCTGGCCCCCTCCTCGCCGGCCGCGCGAGAGCGGATGCGCAGGCGCGAGACGCTGGCGATCGATGCGAGCGCCTCGCCCCGGAAGCCCATCGTCTGGATGCGGTCGAGGTCGGTGGACGCCGCGATCTTGCTCGTCGCGTGCGGCGCCACCGCCAGCGGCAGTTCTTCGGCGGGGATGCCCGAGCCGTCGTCCCCCACGCGGATCAGCTCGACGCCCCCAGCCTCGAGATCGACGCGGATGCGCGTCGCCCCGGCGTCGATGGCGTTGTCGAGCAGCTCCTTGACGACGCTCGCCGGGCGCTCGACGACCTCGCCGGCGGCGATCTGATCGACCAGGAGCGCCGGCAGCGGCTTGATGGGGCGGCGGGTCGTCTCGGCGGGAGCGGGCATGGGGCGATTGTACGGACCGGCGGCGCGGTCGCCCTCCCCGCTATCGTGCCCGCCATGGGCATGCACCACGACCTGCTCCCCAGCCAGCAGCACCGCTACGACGGGCTGCCCGCCCTCGACGAGCGCACGCTGCACGACCGGCGCGAGCGCCTGTTCCTGGTCTTCGCGGGCCTCTTCCTCGGCTCGCTGACGATGCTGAACATCCTGGGCATCACGCGCTTCCTGAACCTCGCGTGGTTCGTCGAGGGCTCGGAGGACTGGACCTACAAGATCGCCATCGCCGTCGGCGTGCTCCCCTACCCGATCACCTTCCTCTGCACGGACTTCATCAGCGAGCTGTACGGCAGGAAGCGCGCCAACGCCGTGGTGTGGACGGGGCTGATGCTCAATGTGTGGGTGGTTTTCATCCTCTGGCTCGGCGGCGAGTGGCCGGGCTTCGAGCCGGCGGGCGAGGAGCGGACGGGCGTCTTCTACGATGTGCGCCGCCTGGCCTTCGGCGCCGTCGCCGCGAGCATGCTGGCGTACATGGCGGCGCAGTTCGTTGATGTGTATGTCTTCCACTTCTGGAAGAAGCTGACGAACGGGAAGCACCTGTGGCTGCGCAACAACGGGTCCACGCTCGTCAGCCAGCTGGTGGACACGACGGCGGTGATCTGCATCACGCACTTCTATGCGCAGGCGCTGCCCGTCGATGACGCGAAGGCGATCGTGCCGCAGCTGCTGGCGTTCATCGCGGCGGGGTACGTCTTCAAGCTTCTCATGGCGATGCTCGACACTGGCCCGTTTTATCTGGGGGCATATGCGCTGGCGCGCTACCTGCGCCTGCCGCCGCCCCACATGCCGCACCCGCCGGCCGCCGCGGCGGTTGAGGCGGGCGTCGGCTAACCGCCCGCGCGCTTCCAGAAGAGCACCGCGTCGTGCGGCGTCACGCCGTCGGGATCGACGGCGAAGTCGGGGATGAAGCCAACCTCCGTCCAGCCGAGCCGTCGGTACAGCCGATCGGCGGCGCCGCCCCGTTTCGCGTCGAGCGTGAGCAGACGCACACCGGCCTCGCGCGCGCTGCGCTCGATCTCGCGCATGAGGCGCTCACCAAGGCCGGTGCGCTGCGCGCGCCCGTGGACGATCAGCTTGGCGATCTCGCCTCGGTGCGGCTGGTTCGGCGCCCACGCCGGGTGCATCTGCACCGTGCCGACTCTGCCCGCGCCGTCGCGCGCGACAAGGAACACGCTGCGCTCGTGCGCGCGATCGAGAGCTGCGCTCCACCACGCCTCGGCCTCCTCGACCGAGAGCGGCGCCAGAAAGGACACGGCCGCGTCGGAATCGACGGCGTCGACGAGCAGCGTCGCCAGCGCGCGGACGTCCTCCCGCCGCGCGGGACGGTCGAGCGCCTCGATGATGATGGTCTCGGCCTGCATGCGGCGCTCCCCTGGAATCCGTCGATCGGCGGGCACGAGCCACTATCATGCCATGCCATGGCCGACACGATCTTCCAGAAGATCATCGCGGGCGAGATCCCGTGCCACCGCGTCTACGAGGACGAGCATGTCCTCGCATTTCTCGACATCGGGCCGCTCAGCGAGGGGCACACCCTCGTCATCCCGAAGGAAGAGGCCGAGACGCTCGACCAGCTCTCCGACGGCGCCGGCGCGGCCGTCGGGCGCGTCCTGCCCCGCATCTGCCGCGCGGTGATGGCGGCGACAGGCGCCGGGGCGTGCAATGTGCTGCAGAACAACGGTTCGCTGGCCCACCAGGCCGTCTTCCACGTGCACTTCCACGTGATTCCCAAGCGCAGCGCCGATGAGGGGCTGGGGATCGGCTGGGAGCCGCGGGAGCTCGACCACGAGCGGGCGAAGGGCCTCGCCGAGCGGATCCGCGAGCGCATCGCCGGCGAGGGCGCCTGACGCCCCCCGAACCGCCCCCAGGGCCCCTCCGGTGCAGGGCTCGGCCCGGTTCTACCGATACACCGGCGATGCTTCGAGCCGGAGAGGGTGTGTGGCTGCTGGTCGCGGCGACGCTGTGCGTCGGCGTGATCATGGTCAACTCCGCCGGGCTCAGCGTCGGGGGCGGCGAGCAGGTGACGGTGCTCTCGATCGTCGGCTCGCGCGCGACGCTTTACGCCGCGGCGGCCGTCGCGATCATGCTGCTGGCCTCCACCCGTCCCGCCAACGAGGCCCTGCGCTGGGCAGTCGGGCAGCGCTGGGGGCGGGTGCACTCGCTGGCCATCGCCACCGGTCTGCTGCTGCTCGTCTGCCTGCTGCCCTATGTGCCGGGGATCGGTCGTGAAGTGAACGGCGCACAGCGGTGGGTCCTGATCCCCGGGACCTCGAGCCTGGGATTCCAGCCCAGCGAGCTGGCCAAGTGGGCGATGCCGGCGGTGCTGGCGGGGTACGCGGTGAGCCGCGGCTTCGCGCTGCGCAAGTTCTGGACCGGCATGCTGCCCGGGCTGCTGGCGGCCGGCGCGATCGCGGCCGTCATCGCCGTCGAGGACCTGGGCACCGCGGTGCTTATCGCTGCGGTCGGGTGCGTGATCCTCGTCGCCGCGGGCGCGCGGGTCTGGCAACTCGCGGCTCTCGCGCCGGCGGGACTGGCGCTCGTCGTCGGCGCCATCATTGCCGAGCCCTACCGCATGCGCCGGCTGACGGCGTTCCTCGACCCCTACGCCGATCCCGAGGGCAGCGGCTACCACATGATTCAGTCGATGGTCGCCGTCGCCAACGGCGAGGTCTTCGGGCGCGGCCTGGGCTTCGGGCTGCAGAAATTCGGCTATCTGCCGGAGGACCGCACGGACTTCCTCTTCGCGATCATCTGCGAGGAACTGGGCCTCATCGGCGCGGGCGTCGTGATGACGCTGTACATCGCGCTCCTGTGGTCGTGCTGGTCGATCGTGCGCCGGCAGGCCGACCGGGGGCTGCGCCTCTTCGGCCTGGGCGTCATCGCGACGATCGGGCTGCAGGCGCTGATCAACCTCTTCGCCGTGACCGGGCTCGGGCCGACGAAGGGCATCGCGCTGCCCCTGCTCTCGGCCGGCGGGACCGGCTGGGTTGCGACGGCCGCGGCCCTCGGGCTGATCGTCGGCATGGAGCGGGCCTTGCAGTGGCGCGCCGAGGCTGAGGCTTTCGACGACGCGGACGCGACCGACGCCGAGATCGTCGTGCGTGACGGGCTCACACCCGCCGGCGAGCGGTACAGTCCCGCGGCGTGATCGAGCCGACCGCCACAACCCAATCAGGACGCGCCCCGATTGCCGTGCTGCTCGCGGGCGGCGGCAGCGGCGGTCACATCTTCCCGGCCGTCGCGATCGCCGAGCGACTGCGCGAGCGCGAGCCGGGCCTTCTCTGCCGCTACCTGGTGAGCGATCGCCCCCTCGACGCCGCGATCCTGCAGTCCCTCGACGAGCCCTTCGCCCCCTTGCCGGCGCGTCCACCGTCGGTGCGCCCGCGCGCGCTGGTTCGGTTCCTCATGACCTGGGGTGGCGCGGTTCGTGCGGCGCGCGAGACCGTGCGCGCCGCGAAGCGCGAGGCCGACGCCGTCGTGATGGTCGCCACCGGCGGGTTCGTCTCGGCGCCCGCGGCGCAAGCGGCGCGTGCCGAGGGCGTCCCGGTGGTGCTCGTGAATCTTGACAGCGCGCCGGGGAAGGCGAGCCGCTTCGTCGGGCGCTTCGCGCGCATCCGCTGCACGCCGGAGGGGAGCGCGCCGGCGTCGTGGCAGCGCATCCGCCCGGTCGTTCGCGATGCGGCGCGCGCGAGCGGGACGCCCGCTGCGTGCCGCGAGCGTCTGGGGCTCGACCTGACGCGCCGCACCCTGCTCGTGACCGGCGCGAGCCAGGGCGCCAACTCGATCAACCGGCTGCTCGAGGCGCTCGTCGGCGCGCAGGGCGACGCCTTCGACGGGTGGCAGGTCGTGCACCAGACCGGCGCCAACGAGGACGCGCGCGTGCGCGCCGCGTACGAGGCGGCGGGGGTCCTGGCGCGCGTCGAGGCGTTCTTCGATGGCATGGGCGATGCGTGGGGCGCGGCGGACCTGGCCGTGAGCCGCGCGGGCGCCGGCAGCGTGGGTGAGGCCTGGGCCAACCGGGTCCCGACGCTCTTCCTGCCGTACCCCTTCCATCGTGACGAGCACCAGCGGCGAAATGCCGAACCGCTGGAGCGGGCCGGCGCAGCGGTCATCGAGCGAGACCGCGTGAGTCCGGACGCGAATCTCGCCGGGGCGGGCGACAGGCTGGTCTCGCTCCTGGCCGACGAGGCGCGCCGGGCTGAGATGCGCTCGGCCTTTGACGCGCTCGGGCCGGCGGACGGCGGCGCAACCGTGGCGGACCTCGTCCTCGGGGTCGTCAGGACCGCTGGCGACGCCTAATCTCCCCCTTCCCCCCATCGCGCGACGAGCGCGCGCCGGGCCGATATGCTGGGACCCGACCCGTGGGACGGACCCGACGACAGCGCGGAGCAACGACAGACCATGAATCGTGACGACATCTTCGAGAAGGTTCGTGAGGTCCTCGTGGACGCCCTCGGCGTCGATGACGACGAGGTGACGCCCGAGGCCACGCTCACCGGCGACCTGGGCGCTGAGTCGATCGACTTCCTCGACATCGTCTTCAAGCTCGAGCAGGCCTTCGGGTTCAAGATCGAGCAGGGCGAGCTGTTCCCCGACAATGTCGCGCAGGATCCGGAGTTCGTGCAGGACGGCAAGGTGACGGCCAAGGGCCTCGCGGCGCTCAAGGAGCGTCTGCCGCACGCGGACTTCTCGAAGCTCGACGCCGATCCCAAGGTGGGCAATGTCGGTGAGATCTTCACCGTGACCGCTGTGGTCAACTTCGTCGAGCGCAAGCTCGAGGCCGTGAAGGGCTGACGGGCGGGCCGCCATGCGATGGATGTGGATCGACCGGGTGCTCGAGCATGTGCCCGGCGAGCGCCTCGTCGCCGTGAAGGCGGTGTCGCTCGCTGAGGAGCACCTGCACGACCACTTCGGCGCCGGCGACGGAGGCGACCTGCCCCTGCCGGTGATGCCCGCCTCGCTGATCGTCGAGGGCATGGCCCAGACCGCCGGCATCCTCGTCGGTTACGCCGGGCAGTTCGGCGAGAAGGTCATCCTCGCGAAGGTCGGGCGCGTCGAGCTCGAGCACGACGCCGTGGCCGGCGACACGTTGCGCTACGCGGCGACGATGACGCGGTACGACAGCGCCGGCGCCGCGACGAGCGGCGTCGTCGAGCGCTTCTCGCCGCAGGCGCCGGGCGTCGCGCATCCGTTCGGCCAGATCGACCTGGTCTTCAGCCATATCGACCGCAACATGGCCGGGACGATCTTCCCTGAGCACAACTTTGTCTTCAGCGACGGCTTCCGCACGCTGCTGCGCACGAGCGGGCTCGAGTTCGACTTTTAGCTCGCAGATCGCCGGGGCTCAGCCCCAGTCGCCCAGCAGCAGGCCGAGGTCCGCGCCGTCGGTTGCGCCGTCGCCGTTGAGATCGGTCGGGCCTGGCGCGCCCCACGCGCCGAGGAGCAGGCCGAGGTCGGCGCCGTCGACGACGCCGTCGCCGTTGAGGTCGGCCGGCGAGCCGATCGTCACCTCGATCTCGAGACGCGCCGCGAGCGCACCCCCGAAGAGCGCCTCCTTGGCGTAGTACGACGCGAAGACGCCCCCCTGCTGCACCGCCGGGTGCAGGCTCGAGATCACGAGGCGCAGGCGCCCCGCATCGAGCGACTCCTGCAGGTAGGCCACGGCGTCGACGTTGCCGAGGTCGATCGTGAAGACAAAGTCCTCGTCGAGCGGCACGAGTTCGCCGGGCGCCAGCGACGTCTGGCCGACCGCGAAGGGGACCGGCTCGAAGCCCTCGTCCACATGGTTCGAGATGTCGCGCCGGACGCCGGATGCAAAGTCGCTCGCGAAGACGTTGCGCACGCCCCGGTAGGTCGCGGCGGTGTCGCCGAAGGGGCTCGTCTCGAGGAAGGTCGCATCGTCAAAGCCGTTGCGGTATCCGGCGCCGTAGAGCTCGACCGGGCGCCCGGCGTCACCGTCGGCGACGAAGTCGGGGTCGGCGGCGTCGAGGTAGGTCGTGTACGCGTCGTAGGTCGGGTCGTACTGGATGAACCCGCCCTGGTCGATGCCGATGCGCACAACGGCGCTGGTGATCCGGTACGCGGACGCGCCCGCGCCCGTGGGGATCTGCGCACCGGTGTCGAAGCCGATGAGCACCTGGCCGTCGCGGTTGTCGAAATCCGGCTCGCCGAGGGCGCCGAAGGTCGAGAAGGACCCGCGCTGCCCGGGCGTGAAGTTGAAGGGGTACACCCAGCGGTCGAGCGTCGGCTGGGCAAACGCGCCGACGAGCGGCTGGGCCGCGGCGGGGACGCCGGCGGCGAGGATCGTGCAAGCGACGATGGTGGCGGATGCGGCGTGCATCAGTGGCTCTCTTCTCTCGAATCAGCGGTGAGGAATCACTTGCGCGCTTCGAGCACCCAGCCGGGTCGGTCGGCGCGCGGCGCCCAGTGGCGCATGTCGTTGAGGGCGTCCCAGTCGAGCATGCCGGCGTGGCCGTCGAAGAAACCGATCGCGGCCCGCCCGGCGTGACGCAGGGAGACGAATCCCATCGAGGCGACATCGGCCGGATCTTCGCTCGGCGTCGCGCGCCAGATGCGGCTCACGAAGCTGGGCGGGATGACCTTGTAGTAGCCGGCGACGGGCTCGACGCCGGTGTAGGAAAGGTTGCTCGCGGCGCTGGCAAAGGTGATGAGGCGCGACGGGTGCGGCGGGTCGTTGAGGCTGTCGACGAACCAGTTGTCGCCGAGGGCCGCACGCGCCTTGGCGTTGAAGGCGTAGCCGGTGTTGTCGCCCCCCTTGTCGGCGCTCCCGCCGACAAAGGCCTGGTTGAGGCCGAGGCTTGGGGTGACGGAGACGCGATAGACATAGCCGTCGCGATCGTTGCGCTGCATGGCGCGGAGGGTGGTCTCGTCGGGGTAGAGGCCGCCGATGGTGTAGTCGAGGTAGGGCAGCAGGCGCCACGGGTAACGCTGGGCCGCGGGGCCGGTGACGGGCGCGCCGGCGTCGTCCTTCACGCCCGCGACGGCGCCGGGTCCGGTCAGCGGCGGGTAGCCGGCGAGCACCTTGCCCCGATTGTCCTGCGCCAGCGCGATGTAGGCGACCATCATCTGCTGCGCGCCGGCCATCTCGACCGTCGCGCGAGCTGCCGAGCGAGCGCCCGAAAGCGCCGGCAGGAGGATGCCGATCAGCAGCGCGATGATCGAGACGACGACCAGCAACTCGACGAGCGGGAAGGCGCGCGACGCGGCCCGGCGCGCCCGATCCGCAACATGTGCTTCCGCACGGTCCATCGGAGTTCCCGTTGAGCTCTGCCGAATGCTCAGCGCGCCCGGCGACGGCGGGCGCACCCGATCAACGCCAGCCCGGCGAGCCCGATTCCCCCCGGCGCGGGGATCAGACGGACATTGTCGATGTCGAAGCGCACCGGCTGGTCGAAGCCGGCCAGGCCGGCGTCGACGCTCACACCGAACTGCAGACGTCCGACGTTGCTGAAGATCGTGCTGAAGTCGCTGCCTTCGAAGGTGACGAAGGCGGGGCTGTTCGGATCGATGGCGATCGAGACTTCGGTCCAGGCGTTGGCGAAGACCGGCGCGAAGGCGATCGCAGTGGCGCCGGGGAAGTTGCCGGCGGTCGCGAACCGGGTGAAGAAGGTCAGCGGCGCCGGGCCGTCGTGGCGAACGCTGAAGCGCAGCTCGGTGACGCCGCCGGTGATGTAGTCGCCGAAGAGGGCGCCGGCGCTTGCGCCCGTCGGCGTTTCGGCGCGGAGGATGACGGGGGTGTCTCCGTCGACACTGTTGGTGAAGTCGAAGACGCCGCTGGCGAAGGCCGAGCCGTCCGGCCCGCCGGCGGGGGACCAGTCGAGAAAGGCCGTGCCGGTGGCGTTGGTCCAGTTGGCGCTGCCGGAACCGAAGGTCTCGGCGGTCCCGACAAGGCCGGCCGAGGCGACTGCAGCGCTCGCGAGTGCGGCGGCGACGCCGACGCTCGCGCGGGAGGTGTTGAACAACATGATTCGTGCTCCTGCAAACAGACAGGGACCCCGTGCTGGGGGGAACCCGAGATTGTAGACCCGCACAGATTCTTGCGAGGCAAGAATGAGCTCGACGATATGCGACTGAGTCTCAGTGTCAACAAGGTCGATCACCCGATTCCCGGGGTCGCTCGCGCCCCGGCGCGCCCCCTGTCTCCCCAAGCGGCGTCGGGCGGCGCACCTGCTACTGTTTCGCCCCGATGACCCACGATTTTCTCGCCGAACTCCGCTGGCGCGGGCTGCTGCATCAGTGCACCGACGAGGCCGGCTTGGCCGCGCACCTCGCGAGCGGGCGCCGCCGCGCGTATGTGGGCTTCGACCCCACGGCGGACAGCCTGACGATCGGGAACCTCGTGCCGATCATGCTGCTGCGTCACTTCCAGCGCGCGGGGCACCGGCCGGTGGTCCTGATGGGCGGCGGCACGGGGCTGATCGGCGACCCCTCAGGCAAGAGCGCCGAGCGCACGCTGCAGACGCGCGAGCAGGTTGACGCCAACGTCAACGCCCAGCGCGTGATCTTCGAGGGGCTGCTCGATTTCGACGGGCCGACCGGCGCGACCATCGTCAACAACGCCGACTGGCTGCTGAAGCTCGGCTACATCGAGATGCTCCGCGATGTCGGCAAGCACTTCTCGGTGAACATGATGATGCAGAAGGATTCGGTGCGCGAGCGCCTGCACAGCCGCGAGCAGGGCATCTCGTACACCGAGTTCTCGTACATGATCCTGCAGTCGTACGACTTTCTGCACCTGCTGCGCGATCGCGGGATCGCCATGCAGATGGGCGGCTCCGATCAGTGGGGCAACATCGTCGCCGGCGCCGACCTGATCCGGCGGGTCGAACGGAAGGAGACTTTCGGCCTCACCGCGCCGCTGGTCACGAAGGCCGATGGCGGGAAGTTCGGCAAGTCTGAAGCGGGCGCGATCTGGCTGACGCGCGAGCGCACGAGCCCGTACGCCTACTACCAGTTCTGGATGAACGCCGACGATGCGGATGTCGGGCGATTCCTGCGCATCTTCACGCTGCTGGATCGCGCCGCGATCGAGGCGCTGGAGGCCGAGCACGCGCAGGCGCCCCACCAGCGGGCCGCGCAGAAGGCGCTTGCGCGCGAGGCGACGCTGCTGCTCCACGGCGAAGCGGGGCTGCGCGAGGCCGAAGCGACGACGAGTGCGCTCTTCACCGGCGAGGTGAAGGCGCTCAGCGAGCAGCAGCTGCGCGACGCGTTTGCGGGCGCGCCTTCGAGTGTGCACGCGGCCGCGTCCCTCGGCGCCGGTGTGCCGCTGCTCGACGTCCTCGCCGAGACGACGCTCGTGAAGAGCCGGCGCGAGGCCAAGGAGTTCCTGGCCTCCGGCGCTGTGAGCGTCAACGGCGAGAAGGCGGCTCCTGACCGCACGCTGACGACGGCCGACCTGCTGGCCGGGGGCGTGATCCTGCTGCGCCGGGGCAAGAAGCAGTGGCATCTCGCCAGGTGGGCCTAGGGCAATCCGGGGGATTCTGCTTCCCATTTGGCCGGGCGCGGTGATACTGGACGCAGCCCCGAGGCCGCCGGCTCGTTCGGCGCGTGCGGGCGGCGCTGTGTGGGCCTCGGCGGCGGCAAGGAGCCGGGCCATGCCCACCGCCGCGAAGTTGCTCGAGGAGAAGGCGAACGATCATCGGGGCGGCGAGGTCGCCACCATCGAGCCGGAGGCGACCGTCCTCGACGCCGCCCGGAAGATGAACGAGCGCCGCATCGGGTCGCTGGCGGTGGTCGACGGCGCCGGGAAACTGATCGGGATGTTCACCGAGCGCGACGTGCTGACGCGCGTGGTCGCCGGTGAGAAGGACGCCGCGACAACGCGCGTGGGCGATGTGATGACCGCGCCGGTGATCGCCTGCCCCCCCACCGCGCGCGCCGACGAGATGCGCGCGATCATGCGCGAGAAGCGCATCCGCCACCTGCCGATCGTGGACGGCAAGAAACTCGTCGGCCTGATCTCGATCGGCGACCTGAACCTCGCCGAGGCGAAGACCCTCGAGGCGACGGTCACCTACCTCGAGCGGTACATGTACATGCCGTAGGCGGCAGCGCGCTTAGAAGGCGTGCAGTTCGCCGGTCACCGGCTCGATGAGATCCTTCATCGTGGCGACGCCGACGGGGCGTGCGCCATCGGTGACGACGGCGAGCTCGGCGTCGGCTTCGCGCAGCGTGACGATGGCCAGCGGCAGCGGGCTCTCGGCTTCGAGCAGCAGCGGTGGACGCATGAGGTCGCGCACGCCGGCGCCGGGACGGCGCCAGACTTCGGAGGCGTCGAGAACCCCGAGGACGCGCCCGGCGTTGTCGACGACCGGGGCGTAGGAGTGTCCGCGTCGCGCGAAGCGGCTCTCGACCTGCGCTCGCGTCCAGTCGACGCCGACGGTTGTCGCCTTCGCCCAGGGTGTCATCTCGTCGCGCACACGCAAGCCCTGCATCGCGAGCACGCGCTCGGCGATCGTCGTCTGGCTCTCGGAGAGCAGGCCGAAGCGGGCGCCTTCGTGGAGCAGCGAGGCAACGCGTTCGCGCTCGCTGCGGAAACCGCTGCTGGAGGCGCCGCCAAGGCGCTGCACGATCGCCGCGAAGGCCTGCACGAGCGGGAGGGCAAGCGAGATCGTCGCCAGCAGACGCACGACGAGCAGCGCCGGCGCGAGTCGCGGCGTCAGTCGATCGGCCTCGGCCCGGAAGAGCTCTTTCGGCAGCGTCTCGCCGAAGACGAACAGCAGCGGCGTGAGGGCGCAGGCGTTGAGGAGGATCGCCTGCCACTCGGCGAGTTCGAACGCGCTCATGACCGCCGCGACGCCGAGCGAGCCTGTGTAGTTGGCGATGTTGTTGCCGATCAGCAGTGTCGCGAGGACGCGCTGCTGCCGGTCGATCTCGCGCTGGAGCAGGCGCGCGCCCGGCTCGCCGCGCTCGGCGCGGACGCGCAGGCGGAGGCGGTTGACGCAGTAGACGCCGGTCTCCATGCCGCTGAAGAGGCTGGAGAGCGCGACGCCGAGCAGCGCGACACCGATCCACGGGAGCAGATCGGCGAGGATCACGGCGCGCCCTCCTCGGCCACGGCGCCGGGCGTGTCGCCGGTTGGGGCGATGGAGACGAGCGCGGTGCGCACGGCGCCGCCTTCGACTTCCTCGACCACGATCGCGAGCGGGCCGAGGGTGACGGCGTCGCCCGGCCTGGCGAGGCGCCCGAGCGCGCCGACGATGACCCCCCCCACCGTCGCCGCCTGCATGGGAGTGCGGAGCGCAAAGGCATCGGCCCAGTCGTGGACGTTGAGGCGGCCGCTGACGCGCCAGAGGCCGTCACGAACCGGCTGCACGAGATCATCATCGATGACGCCGCGGGCGCTCCCGCCCCGGAAACTCTTGGCGAGTCGATCGGTGACGTCGGCGATGGTGACGAAGCCGACAACGCCGCCGAACTCGTCGACGACGACGGCGGAGCGCCGGTGCTGCGCGCGAAGGAGGTCGAGCAGTCGATCGAGCGGCGCGGTGGCGGGCACGTAGAGCGCCGGCGCCATGAGGGTGGCGGCGCGGACGCCCGGCGGAGACGCGAGCAGACGTTTGAGCGCGACAACGCCGGCGACGCCGTCATCGAGCGAGCCTCGGCACACGGCGACGATGCGGCCGGGGTCGCGATCGAGCAGCACAAGGGCGTCACGGCGCGTGGCGTTCTCGGGGAGCCACGCCATGTCGACGCGGGGGCGCATGATGTCGCGCACACGGATGACGCCGAGATCGGCCACGGCGTCGAGCAGGTTGGCCTCCTCGGCATCGATCGCCCCGGCGCGCCGGCTGGCGTCGAGCAGTTCACTGAGTTCGTCGGTCGAGAGTGTGGCGTCGCGCTCGCGCGGCTGGATGACGCGAGAGAGCGGCGCGATCACCAGCGCTTCAAGCGGATCGCGCAGCGGCCCGATCGCCCGATGCACGGCGAACATCGGCGGGGACGCCAGCCGGCACCAGGCGACGCGGTGCGCGCCGGCGGTCAGCTTCGGGAGCACCTCGCCGAAGAGGATCAGCGCAAGAAGCGGCCCGACGGTCAGCACGGTGCGGGCGCCCGCGCCCTCGGCGCGCAGCAGCAGCACGCTGGAGATCACGAAGTAGAAGACGTTGACGACCATGTTGCCGAGCAGCAGCGTGATGAGCAGGCGGCGCGGGCGCGTGAGCAGCGAGACGGCGCTGCGCGCGCCGACGCCGCCCTGCCGGACGAGCGCGACGCGCTCGCGCTGGGTCAGCCCGAAGAGCGCGGTCTCGGTGCCCGAGAAGAACCCGCTGGCGATGAGCAGCGCCGGGAGGACGAGCAGCAGGGGCAGGTCGGCGGTGTTCACGCGCACCGCCCGCTTACGCGGTCTCCGGCGCGTCGATCTGTTCGCGCATGCGTTCGATGTAGCGCCAGGCGTTGAGCGTCACGCGGATGTCGCGCAAGGCGTCGCCGTCGGGCGGGTCGGCGAGGGCCGCGAAGGCGCGCGCGACCTCGTCGATCAGCGCAAGACGCCTGGTGTCGGCCCATGCCTCGTGGCTCGCGATGCGCTCGCGGTCGGCGGCGCCGACGGCGTCCTCGAGATCCTCGCGGATCTCCATGACCTCCATCAGGAATGCCGGCGGGAGCGACTTTTCGTCCTCGCGCGCCGGCCCGCCCAGGAGCACGAGCAGGGCGTCTGCGCGACGCTCGGGGTCTTCGAGGGTCCGTTTGGCGTCGTTGAGCAGCGCGGCGCGGCGGGCGATCTCGCCCTCGTCGGCGCCGCCCGGCAGGGCGCCAACGCGATCCGGGTGCAGGTCCGCGGCGCGCGCACGCCAGGCGCGTCGGATGTCGCGCGCTTCGAGGTCGAATCGTCGGGAGAGGCCGAGGGCCTCGAAAGGGTCCTGGTGCATCGCGGGCGCATGGTACGCGCAGAAGAACGCCCCGCCGAGCGAGCCCGGCGGGGCGTGAGCATCGAACCCTGCGGTCGCGAGCGGCTCAGTACTTGACGGAGCAGCCGTAAGCGCGCGTCTCGGCCTCGGTGACGGTCTCACCGGCGAGGATCTGGGTGAGCGCCTGATCGACGTAGTTCACATCGCCGAACTTCTGGGCGCTGGGGTTGTTGTCGATGGCGCCGGCGTAGCGGAGGACGCCGTCGGTGTCGATGATGTACATGTGGGGCGTCGTCTTGGCGCCGTACATCTCACCGACCATGCTCGTCTCGTCGAGCATGAGCGGGTAGGAGAAGCCGAACTCCTCGACGGCCGAGAGGTTGCGATCCATACCGGTGCCCTGCTTGCCGGGCTTGCCGCTGTTGATCGCGAGCCACACGACGCCCTGCTCGGCGTACTTGGCGGACAGGTCCTTCATCGTGCTGCCCTTCTTGTGGTGCTTGACCACGTAGGGGCAGTCGGGGTTGAACCACTCGAGGACGACGATCTTGCCTTCCTTCGTGTAGTCGCTGAGGGTGTGCGTGGCGCCGTTGAGGTCGGTCAGGGTGAAGTCCGGCGCGGGGGCGCCGACCTTGGCGACGGCGTCCTTCATCTTCTGCGCGCTGGCCGTGGACGCGACCGAGATCGCGACCAGACCGGCGGCGGCGACGCCGAGCAGACCGAACCCGAACCGATGCAGTGCCTTCGTCATGTGATGCTCCTCATGTGACTTGCTGCGCCGGGCGACGGCCCGGGCGCGTTCATCCGGCGGGCGGCGCGGGCACGCTGATCTCCCAGCGTCCCGCGGCGTCTCCGCCTCGCACCTCGAGCACGCCGGTCACGCGACCGGCGTCCGCGGCGGTTGCTCCGTACTCCATCACCAGACGCGCGCCCTCGGCGACGCAGCCGGTGATCGGATCGATCGGCCCGCCCACGCGCGGCTCGTCGGGATAGACGACGAGCGACTCAGCGTCGGGAGCCGTGATGGACAGGGTAGCGCCGGCCCACGATGCGCGCACGCCTCGCGACTGCGCATCATCGAATGGCCGGGGCGTAGAGGCGTCGAACGCGCCGAAGATCGCAAGCGCGTCGTGGTCATCCGATGTGCCGGCGGTTTCGCCCACCGGCAGCGAAAGCGAGATCGTCGCGCCGCCAGGGATGCACGCCTCCTTGCAGACGAGCCACTCGGCGTCGACGCCGATCGTCAGCGTCGCGCCGGGCTCGAGTCCGGGGTCGATGTGGATCGGGGTGACGAGGATCAGCGACCCCTCGTGAATGTAGTCGAGCAGTGCGCCGCCGCCGTGGATGTAGCGGTCCGGCGTCGGCCATGCGGTCGCGCCGGCGCGGGCGCCTTCGGGCAGGTCGAAGTCGAGCGTCGGCGAAACACCTGTGTCGCCCGGGTTGCGCCAGTAGAGGTGCCACTCCGGGGCGATCTCAAGGACCACGGCGACGCGAATCGTCTCGCCGGGTATCGCAACGGGTCGCTCGGCGAGAATGCGCGCGTCGACGAGGTCCGATCCGGATTGTGCGTGCGCTGCCGCGCACCAGAGGCCGAGCAGGGCTCCGGCGACAACACAGGCTGACGATCGTTCGGGCATGAATCCCCTCCGCGAACCGGGATGGCGGCTTCGCACACAGGATATTCAACCGCCGGGCCGGCGGTCTGTTCCATGCGGGTTCGCGTGGGGCGGCCGAACGGATCCAAAACAACACCCGGCCGGGGGGGAAACCCGGCCGGGCGCTGTGCGTGTCGCAGGCAGGAAGGAACCGGCGCCGAGGCGCCGCGGGAGGTCGGGCTTAGTCGAACATGCTCGCCACACCGGGGACCTCACCGGACATCAGGATGCCGGAGGTTTCGATGCGGAGGCGGGCGGAGTTCTTCACGCGGTTGGCGTAGAAGATCTTGATGGTGTAGTTCTGGCCGTCGATCAGGCCGAGGCGATCGAGCTCGACGGTCTGCTCCTCGAAGTTGTGGACGCCGCCAAGGTCGACGACGAGGTCGCCGTCGATGAATACCCAGATGTCGTCGTCGCCGCCGAAGGTGAAAGCCTGGTTCTGGCCGGCCTGGTAGGTGAACTGGCAGTCCACTTCGTAGGTGAAGTTGCGGTTCTTGTTGGACGCCTGGCCGAACTGCTTGGCCATGTGCGTATCGAGGCGGTCGTCGAAGACGTAGTTCCCGGTCGCCTCGTCGTGGTGGAGCGTGATCGGGAAGAGCGCGGACGAGTTCATGTCCGGCGCGTCATTGAACCACTCGCGATACGACTCGGCGGAGGTGATCGCGCCGTCGGAGGCGACGCCCCAGCCGCCGGGCGAGTCACCCTTGGCGGGGTCGTAGAGGCTCGGGGGAATCGTGCGCCCCTGGGCGTCGCGGTAGGGCATGACGAGCATCTTGCCGCCGCCGACGAAGACGGGCTTGCCGTCCGCGGAGAGCGTGTTGGCGATGTTGCCGGCGTAGACGCCCATGCCGGTAGCGGGCATCACTTCCATGTCGGGGTGCCCGCCGGGCTGATGGGCCATCCGGAAGTCGCGGAGAATGCCCCAGACATGGATGGCGTTCTCGGCGTCGGGGTCGTAGACGCCGTTCTGCCCGCCCTGGCCGCCGTTGCCGCCGGCGAGCGCGACCGGGCTGACGGCGGCGAGAGCGAGCGCCGCTCCCAGCGCCATGGGCATGCGGCTGCGAATCCGCGTGTGGGTGTGCGTGCGCTGCATCGTGATACCTCCTGCGATCCTGCGTGCCACTCGGCGCGTTCGCGCGTCGTCGGGCCGCATCACCATGGAGGCTCGAATTCGATTTCCACCCCCGCAAGTGGGGATGCTCCGTTGCGAGCGCGCGGAGGTCGGCCTGCGCCGTCTGGGGAACTTCGCGTTCCCGGACGGCCCCGGCTGGTGTGTCGCATCTGCGAGCGACTGGGTTGTGAAGACGTCCGCCCCCGGGTGGGAGGAGCGGACGCCGGGCAGTCCCTGTGACGAGTCTGCCCATGGACGCAGCAGCAGGCGAGAGGTGCGTCAGAGGACCAACGCCGCGGCCGGCAGCAACGGCCATCTCGCGTGCATCTAGAGATTCGAATTCAACCGCGCCGTCGCCAAACGATGCGTGCGATCAACTTGAGCGCAGGTGTGAAGGCGTGCGCGATCGGTGTGAATCTGTGCGGGCGCTGCCGATGCGGTTGTGCCTGGCCCCAAAATGAATGGCGCCCGCCCTCGTTGCCGAAGGCGGGCGCCGCAGCAGCCCAATCACACCAGAGGAACACAGCAGTCAGCAGCACACGAGGGACGAACGCGACCGGAGCCGCGGTGAGGGAGGGATCAGTCGTACTGGGCGTACACGCCGGGGAGCTCGCCGGGGAGCAGGACCACGCTCGACTCGATCTCGAGGCGCGAGGAGGTCCCGTAGCGCTCAGCGAAGAAGATCTTCATCTCGTAGCTCTGGCCGTCCTGCAGCCAGCTGAGGCGGTCGAGCTGCACCACCTGGCCGGTGGTGGCGTGCACGCCGCCGATATCCACGACGAGGCGGCCATCAATGAAAACCCAGAGGTCGTCGTCACCGGCAAAGGAGAGCGTGTCGCCGGCGCCCTTCTGGTATTGGAAGGTGACCTCGGTCTCGAAGGTAAAGTTGCGGTTTTTGTTGCCGCCGCCCTGGATGCTGGCCATGTGGGTGTCGAGGCGATCGCGGAAGACAAACTTGCCGTTCTCCTTCACGAGCGTGATGGGGAAGGGCGCGGTGACGTTCATCGTGGGCACGTCGCGGAACCACTGGCGGAACGAGTTGACGCTGTCGATCGCGCCGTCGTCGCTGCCGGGCGCCATCACGCCGGCGACATCGCCCGCGAGCGCATCGAAGACGCTGGGGTGGATGACCTGCCCCTTGGCGTTGCGGTAGGGCGAGAGCACCATCGCGCCGGCGCCCTGGAAGACCGGCTTTCCGTCGGCGTCGAGCGTATCCGCGACGTTGCCCATCGAGTGGCCCATGCCGCCGGCGGGGAGCACGCCGAAGTCGGGGTGGCCGCCGTTCTGATGGGCGGGGCGGAAGTCGCGGACGATCGCGTGCAACTGCAGCGCGCCGAACGCGTCGGGGTCATAGTTGCCGTTCTGGCCGCCGGTGCTGCCCTGGCCGCCGGCGTGGGCGACGCTCGCGAAGGCGAGCGCCCCGAGCGCGGCGATGGCCATCGCGCCGGTGCGGCTGATCGAACGGTCGGTGCGGCTGCTGAACATGTCGAACTCCTTGCCCCTCGCCGACGCGTCCCCGCTCGCGGGGCCCCGTCATCGACGATGCACAGGGAAGTTCGAATTCGCACTGCCGACATCCAAGCACGGAAATCGCGAAGTCAAGCTGGCCGTGTGAAGCTGTGCGCGATCGATGCGAACGCGTGCCGGTCGTGCGGACCGCCGCCTTCCCGGACGCGCGAAAACGCCCCTCTCCGCGGGGGAAGCGGGGAGGGGCGCGGAGTTGATGCGTGCGTGCCGTCGGTCGAGACCATTCAGTTCAATCGAAGAGGCCCATCACGTCCGGGAGCGCGCCGGGACGGAGCGCGAAGGACGACTCGATGCGGATATAGGAGGCGTTCTTCAGGCGATTGGCGTAGAAGACCTTCATCGAATACTTCTGGCCGCTGACGAGCCAGGGGACCCGGTCGAGGTGCACGACCTGCGTCTCCCGGCCGTGGAGGCCGCCGAGATCAACGACGAGCCTGCCGTCGATGAAGACCCAGAAATCGTCGTCCGCGGTGAAGACGAGCTCGTTGCCCGAGCCCTGCTGATGGATGAAGTCCATCTCGATCTCGAAGGTGTACTCGTGGTTCTTGTTCTTCCCGCCGGGGTTGAACTTGGCGAACTGCGTGTCGAGCTTTCCCTCGAAGACGTAGTTGCCGCCGGCCGTCTCCTGCTTCATCACAATGGGGAATCGCGCGGCGACGTTCAATCCAGGGACGTTGCGGAACCACTGGCGAAAAGTGCTCGCCGAGGTCACGCCCTGATCGGTCTCGGCGCCCCAGACGCCGGCGACATCGCCGCGCCCAGCGTCGTAGAACTCGGGGCAGATCGGATTGGCGGCCGAGTCACGCCACTGCTGCTCGACGAAGCGCCCCATGCCAGTGAAGACGGGCTTGCCCTCGGCGTCGAGCGTGGTTTCGACGAGCCCCATCGTGAGGCCGGAGCCGTCGGCCGGCTCTCGCCCGAAGTCAGGATGACCGCCGTCAGCGTTATGGGCGCGGAAATCGCGGACCAGGCCGACGAGTTCCACGGTCGAAGGGTCATTGGGATCGGCGTTGCCGAACTGGAAGGCCATCGCGGTCTCGGGACACGCAAGGCCGAGCAGGCCCGCGCCGACGGCGCAGACCGACATCATGCGGTGATTCCGGATCATTGGGATTCTCCCCCCGTCTTTGATTGTGGGCCGGCTCGCCCTTCGCCTTGGGCGCCCGGGTCGGTGACCCTCGAACCTACCCCGCAGGCGGGGTCACGCCAGCGCCGCAAGCGGAATCACCGCCGATCGGGCGCACGCAGTTCGGTCTGTGTGGGCAGGTCCAAAAACAACGCCACCCGCTCCGACCATCGGAACGGGCAGCGGCGTGGTTGGAGAAGCGGAAGACTGGGTCGCAGCAATCCGCGCTCGCCCTTTCGGGCGTCAAATCAATCGATGAAACCGGCCAACGTCCGCGTCGTCTGGGGCGATCCGACGGTCGCGGCGGCCGTCTGGCGCTCCGCCTGCGCCGCGAGTCCGGTGTCGCCGGCGGCGTCGCCGGCGAACGACAGCGCGACGATGCCCGCCGCGGTCAGGAGACCGAGGCCAGTCAGCAGGGTTCCGGTCCGCCCTTCGTTGAGATCTCGCTTGTGCATGACGCTCCTCCCATCGCTGTGCCGGCCTTCGCTGTGCCGGCGTCTGGAGGGAGCCTCGAATTCACCTCGCCGCCATCCAACCTGTTGAGGGGGAAAAGCTGCGCAGGCGCGTGAAGGCGTGCGGGATGCGCCGCGTCCGGAAAGACAACGCCCGCGCCGGGAGCCGGCGCGGGCGTTGCTGCAGCGCGATGCGACGACGGGATTGGGATCAGTCGTACATCGCCGAGGTCGCGGGGAGGTTTCCGGACCGCAGGGGGAACGAGGTCTCGATGCGGAAGTTCGACTGTGTTCGATGGCGTTCGGCGAAGAAGAACTTCAGGTCGTACATCTGGCCGTCGGTGAGGCCGAGGCGGTCGAGGTGCACGACCTGCTCGACGACGCCGTGGACGCCACCGATGTCGATGACGAGCTGTCCGTTGATGAAGACCCAGACGTCGTCATCGCCTCGGAACTTGAAGAAATCGTTCTCGCCGGCCTGGTAGACGAACTCGGTGTCGATCTCGTAGGTGAAGTGGAAGTTCCTATTGCCACCCTGGCTGTTGCCGAAACCGTTGCCGTTGATGGCGAAGAAACCGCCCATGCGCGCGAAGTGGGTGTCGAGTCGATCGTCGAAGATCCACACCCCGCGCCCCTCGTCGAACTGCAGGTCGATCGAGAATGGCCCGCTCATATTGACGCCGGGCACGTCCCGGAACCATTGGCTGAAGGATTGGGCGTCCTGCACGCCGCCGCCGTCGGCCACGCCGAGCGACCCGGCGATGTCGCCCTTTGACGCGTCGAAGTAGGCAGGGTGGATGGCGTTGCCGGCGCTGTCGGTCCACTGGCTGGCGACCTTGTTGCCGGCGCCGGTGTAGGCGGGCTTGCCGTCGGCGTCGAGCGCCATCGCGACATTGCCCATGTAGTGGCCGAAGCCGGCGTCGGGCCGGCGTTCGAAGTCCGGGTGACCGCCCGGGACCTGGCGCTCGCGGAAGTCGCGGATGACGCCGGTGAGCGTGAATCCGTTGTCGGACGTGTTGCCGCTCTGGCCCCCGGAGCCGCCGGGCCCCCCGGCGAGGGCGGGGCCGATAGCCCAGGCAAAGGCCGCGCACGCGCCGCTCAGAAGAATCGCTCGGACACCGGGGCGTCGCCCCGCAGTCTTGGACACGCTTGCGCGTCGCATGGGATGTCTCCCTCGCCAGCCGACACACGCCTGCGCGGCCTGCCCTACAGGAAGATCGTCCGATTCAGCGGCCGGACGCGCCAATCGGGCAAGCGGCGGAAGGCGCGCAAGCGCGTGAAACAACCCGGGTTAGACCGCCTGGGCGAAATCGCGCCCGTGGCCGGGTCGCGAACCGATATGATCGATCGCCGATGGACCGGCGCACTGGCAGCGCCACCGCGACACAGGAGGTCGCCGCATGGATGCGTTTTTGATCAACGGGGGCGCGCCCCTCTCTGGACGGATCCGGGTCAACGGGGGGAAGAACGCCGCCCTGCCCCAGTTGGCCTGCTCGCTGCTGACCGATCACCCGGTCGTGATCCGCGGCGCGCCGCGCCTCGCCGACATCCGGAACATGCTGCGCCTCCTTGAAGAGCTGGGCGTCGAAGTGATGGCCCCCGAGGCCTTCTCGGACGACGCCCCAGGCCACCGACGCAGCGGCCACGCCCTGCGACTGACGAGCCTCGACCGCTCGCGCAGCCACGCCCGATACGACATCGTCCGCACGATGCGCGCGAGCGTCTGCGCCCTCGGCCCGCTCGTCGCCCGTCGTGGCTACGCGCGCGTGTCGATGCCCGGGGGGTGCGCGATCGGCGACCGACCGATCGACATCCACCTGCGCGGCCTCGCGGCCCTCGGCGCCGAGATCACCCTCGAGAGCGGCGACGTGATCGCAAAGGCGCCCGCCGGTGGCCGGCTCCGCGGCGCCACGGTCTTCCTGGGCGGGCCGTTCGGCTCGACCGTGCTGGGCACCGCCAACGTGATGAGCGCCGCCTGCCTCGCCGAGGGGCGGACCGTCATCGAATGCGCCGCCTGCGAGCCCGAGATCACGGACCTCGCGAAGCTGCTGACGGCGATGGGCGCCCACATCGAGGGCGCGGGCACGCCCCGCATCACGATCGAAGGCGTCGAATCGCTCTCCGGCGCCGAGCACGAGGTGATGGCCGACCGCATCGAGGCCGGCACCTTCATGGCCGCGGCGGCGATCACGGGCGGGCGCGTCACGCTCGAGAACTGCCCGCTCGACGCGATGCTCGCCGTCACCGACTGCCTCGAACGCGCCGGCGTGCGCATCGATTCGATCGGCGACACCAGCGATCCGATGCGCGCGACCTGTGAGATCTCGTGCGAGGAGTCGCTGCGCCCGGTGCAGATCACGACGCAGCCGCACCCCGGCTTCCCGACGGACCTGCAGGCGCAGCTGATGGCGATGCTGTGCCTCGCCGAGGGCAACAGCGTGATCACGGAGCGGATCTTCCCGCAGCGGTTCCTGCATGTGGCGGAGTTGTCGCGTATGGGCGCGCGCCTCTACCGGGAGGGACCAACCGTGGTGGTCAGCGGCGTGCGCCGGCTCGTCGGCGCGCCGGTGATGGCCAGTGATCTGCGCGCAAGCGCATGCCTCGTCATCGCCGCGCTCGCGGCGGAGGGCGAGACGACCATCCATCGCGTCTACCACATCGACCGCGGATACGAGCGGATGGAGGAGGCCATGCGTTCGCTGGGCGCCGACATCACGCGCGTGACCGAATCGCCCGCGACCGCGCCGACGCTCGAAGCGGCGGCGGGCTGAGGGGCGTCACTCCTCGCCGAACTTCGAGGCGACGAGCTCGCAGAGCGCATCAACGGCCTGCTGGGCGTCGGCGCCGGTGGCGACGATCTCGAGCTCGGTGCCCTTGGTCGCCGCGAGCATGAGCAGCTGCATGATTGACTTGCCGTCGACCGGCTGATCGCTGTCGGCCCGCCGGACGGTGATGCGCGATTTCCACGCGCCGGCGGCGTCGACGAAGGTCATCGCCGGGCGCGCGTGAAGCCCGAGGCGATTGGCGATCGTGACTGTGGCGCTGGCGCGGTCGGACACCGGGCGGGACTCCGAACGGGAGGCGTGGGCGGCACAGGCTGCCGCCGTCGGGGGGATGCTGCGCGTCGGACTCGCCGGACAAAGGGGCCCGCCGCCGGGCGGCCCCACGGCCGTCACACGAACTTCTGCTGGTCGGCCTCGTCGAGAAGCTGCTGCACTTCCTCGACGCTGGAGGCCTGACGGAGGAAGCGGCGGAACGTGTCCTGGCTGAGGTTCTTGAAGATGATCTCCATGGCCTGGAGATGCTCTTCGGGCTTCTGCGCCGGGCTCAGCAGCAGGAAGACCGAGTGCACGGGCTGCTTGTCGAGCGAGTTGAAATCGACGCCCGGATCGCTGAGTCCGACCGCGGCGACGATCTCGGTGATGTCGTCGTGCTTGACGTGCGGAACGGCCACGCCCCGGCCGAAGCCGGTTGAGCCGCGGCTCTCACGCTCGAGCACGCGCTTGACGAGTTCGTCGCGCAGGGCCTCGGCGGCGGCGCCCGCACTGACCAGCGCGTCGACGAGTTCGCTGACGACCTCGTCGCGATCGCTGCTCTGCAGGGCGGGGATGATGGCGCTGTCTGGAACGATGTGCCGGAGCTTCATCTTCGTCGTGTTCTCGTTCGTCTCGGGAATCGAATGGAAGTGCGCCGGATCAGTGGCGCCGGAGCTTGTCCTTGAAGTCGGCGAGCTGGCGGGCCATCTTATCGACGGCCTGGTCGATCGCCGCGTAGACATCGGCGCCGTCGGCGCGGGCCACGAACGGGTCGTGCTTCACCGCGTGGACGAGGATCTCGGCGGTGAACTCGGTCGCCCGCTGGTCGAGGATCGCCTCGATCTCCTGGACGCCGTCGTAGTAGCGCGTGAGCTTCTCGCACTTCTTGTCGGCGTACGACTGGATCGCGTCGGTCAGCTCGATGCCTCTGCCGGTCACTTCGATGCGCATGCCTGTTCCGTGGCTCCTGAAAGGGTCGTGCGATCGCGTGCTGGCACGCGCCCGCCGGCGCCGGGCCCGGCGGAGCCATGAGTGTAGGGCATCGGTCGCCGGACGGGGGTCCGGCCCTCAGTCGCCCTTGCCCGCCCCGGCGTCGGGATCCGCATCGGGGTCGAGCGGTGATGCGGGCGGGGTGGCCCGGGAGAGCAGTTCGGCGGCGTTGACCGTGCGATTCGGATCGTCGGGCAGCTGCTGGCGGTCGGGGATGAGCACGCCGCCGGAGATCACGAAGCGCAGGGCCTCATCGATGCTGATCGGGAGGTCGAACACCTCCGTCTCCGGCACGGTGATCGTGTAGCCGGTGAAGGGCGTCGGGCTCGAAGGGATGAAGACGGTGACCGAGTTGCTGCCGATCTCCGCCTCGATGTTGCGCATCGACTTGCCGGTCATCAGGCCGACCGTCCAGATCCCCTTGCGCGGGTACTCGACGAGCACGACACGGTTGAACTTGATGCGCTCCTGCCCCTGGCCCATCAGGAAGTCCACGACCTGCTTCACATGCGGATAGACCTGTTTGAAGACCGGCAGGCGCGTGAGGAACCCCTCGACGCGCGCATACAGGCGCCGCCCGATGTAGCCGCCGAGCAGGCGCCCGGCCAGGTAGATCAGCAGGATGGCGACGAAGAGGCCGATGAAGCGCGTGTACCAGTGATCGTCCCACCACTCACGGAGATTCCGTGCACGGATCTGGTTGCGCATCTCCGTTTCGGTGATTTCGCGCTGCGCCATTCGCGTGCGTTCCGCGCGCATCTGGGCGACCTGGTTCTCGCGCACGATGAACCACGCCGGGAGCTGCTCATCATCGAAGAGGCGCGGCGCCGTCTCGAGCACAATGCTGCGGAGCCCCGCGTTGATCGGCTCGGCCACGCTCCGATCGACGAAGAAGTAGGCCTGCACCACGATCCACAGCGTCAGCACCGACGGCAGCAACACCGCGAGGCCGCGGAGAAAGAACTTCCTGAAATCGCCGGAGAAGGTGCGCTCGTGCGCGGCCATCGTGGGGTGCACTCCCGGGGTCGTGCGGGGCGGCGCGTCCTGCGCTGGAGGGCGCGCACGGACGCCGGTCCGACCCAGACTCTACGAGAGCCCTTCGTCCGCGGCAACGCGGTGGGATTTCACCGCGCGCCCTCCAGCGTCGCCTCGCCGGTCACCCGGCGGGCGTAGCGCCGAACCTCTACCTCGATCGCCTCGCCCGGCCGGAATCGGGCGAGCACACGCGCAACGTCCTCGGCCGTCCATACGCGAAGCCCGCCGACGCGAACGAGCACATCGTTCGTGCGCAGCCCTGCCTCGCGCGCCGGGGCCCCAGGCTCGATTCGATCGATCCGGGCGCCGTCGCCCTGCCCGCGCGCCAGTTCGACGCCCAGCGAGGCCTCGCCTCGGCGGATCGACTCCGGCGCATCGGGCAGATCGCGTAGCCACGCCTCGAAGGCCGCCTCGGCGTCGGCGAGCGGGACCCCCAGCGCGCCGGCGAGCGCCTCGGGCGCCTCACCCTCGAGCGACCGGGCCGCCCACGCGCCGTGCGCGTCGCAATCGTGCATGAAGAGCCCGATCGCGCGCACCTGCGCGTACTGCGCGTTCGGTCGCACGCCGAGGAAGCGATCGCGCGGCAGGTCGAAGAGCGTCGCCCAGTCGGTGCGGAGGCCGAGTTCGACGCGGCGCTTCGCGATGTTCGTCCGCCACGACGGCGCCGGGTGAAGCACGCCGTCGGCGCCGAGGTCGATGTCTTCAACGAGCGAGCCCAGGGCTTCGAGCATCCACGTGGGACGATTCGCGCCCACGCGGCGCAGCAGGCGCCAGTCGAGCGCGTGGACGAACTCGTGGCGCAGCGTCGGTCCGAAGTCCTGCGCAATGAGTCGCTTCGTCGCCGGGTCGTAATACCCCCCCACCCCGCCGGCGACCGCCTCGCGCCCGACGATGCGCACGAAGTCTTCCGGCGTCGGCAGGACGAGCGTCACCCAGGGATCGGGGCGCGTCGGGTCCCGCTCGCGCAGGGCGGCGGGCAGGGCGGCGAGGATCGT
>JBICHM010000275.1:0-14611 GCA_043101835.1 Phycisphaerales bacterium
GGGAGGTGGATCGCCGCAGGCGAGACGGAGGGGGCTTCCACAGCTCCGGGATCTCCACCGTTCATTGCGCAATGGACGCCCAAGGGGCCCAATCGCTCGCGCGATCGGCTCGGTGAGGCGCCGTCGGGCGCCACGGGAGAACTGTCTCAGTCCGGCATGTTCCGCAGCTCATCCCGCAGGATCGCCGCGAGCTCGTAGTTCTCCGCCTCCACCGCCTGCTTCAGGCGGTTGCGGAGCTCGGCTTTGGGGCTGACGGGCAGTTTGGGCGCCAGCGCCTCGCGCATGCCGCGGAGGAGCTGGACCTCGGTCGCCGCGTCGAAGCCCGCGGCGTCGCCGGCCTCCACAAACACATGGCGGATCTCGTCGAGCGCCTGATCGATCGCCAGCAGCGCCGCCTTCGCCTCGCCGTCGCTGACGGCCTGCCCGGCGAGCGCGCGGGCGCGCATCATCAGCAGGTACGGCCGGAACTGCTCGAGCGCCTCGCGGTCCTCATCGCGTTCGGCGTGCTCGCAGCACAGGTCGAGCGCGCGCAGGTTGCGGCTCGTGTCGCGCACCACGCCGTCGAAGTCTTCGAGGACGAAGAGCGCGACATACCGCTGGTAGTACTGCACCGCCTCCTCGCGCAGGCACCGGCAATCATCGGCGCTGAGCACGAGCGAATGCTCAACCTCAGCGCCGGCCGCTTCGCCCGCGCTCTCGGCTTCGTCGAGCATCGCCTCGTATCGCTCGAGCCACGAGTCGAACCCCTCGGGCTGCATGCCGTCGGGGCGCCCGTCCATCTCCATCTGAAGGAGGCCGAGGTCGAGGCGCATCTGGATCTTCGGGCGCCCGTCGTCGCCCTCGATCACGCGCACCGCCAGCTGCCCGGGCTGGTAGGGCCAGTCGCGCAGCAGGTTGGTCAGGTCATCGCTCATGCGCAGGCTCGAGGGTGACGAAGACTATAGGACGCGCCCGGTCGCACGCCCCCGCAGGGCTGGTCGAGGGCGCGGTCTGTCCGGCCTCCCGATGCCGTGTTGCATCGGCTCGCGGCCTTCCCGCCTCAAGGAATCGGAACAAGCCGCCGATCCCCCGCGAAGAACCTGCCGGTCCGCGCAGCGGCCGGCCAGGGGCCGCGCGGAGGATTCAGGACACCAGGACGAGCACGAGATGTGTGCGCGCTCTGACACGCTGTCCGTATGCG
Organism: Phycisphaerales bacterium; assembly: GCA_043101835.1. Taxonomy (GTDB): domain Bacteria; phylum Planctomycetota; class Phycisphaerae; order Phycisphaerales; family UBA1924; genus JBICHM01. The sequence goes on from JBICHM010000275.1 coordinate 1,181, forward strand.
CCAGTGACGCCTTGGGAGGGCGATGGCAAAGAGCGAGCTCCAATCCGAACTCGGGCTGTACATCAGCCAGATCAACGAGGTCGCGCTGCTCACCGCCGAGGAGGAGCGCTGGCTCGGGTGGTCCGTCATCAACGACAACTGCCCCGCGGCCCGCGAGCGCCTCGTGCGCGCCAACCTCCGGCTCGTCGTCGCCATCGCCAAGCGCTATGTGAACCGGGGCCTCTCGCTCTCGGACCTCATCGAAGAGGGCAACATCGGCCTCATCCGTGCGGTCGAAGGCTACGACCCCGCGCAGGGCGCGCGCTTCAGCACCTACGGCTCGTGGTGGATCAAGCAGTCCATCAAGCGCGCCCTGATCAACGCCGTGCAGCCGATCCACATCCCGGCCTACATGGTCGAGCTGATCGCCAAGTGGAAGCAGGCCAGCCGCGAGCTCGAAGAGGAGATCGGCCGCCAGCCGACCGTCCACGAACTCGCCGAGCGCATGAAGCTGCCGGTGCGCAAGGTGCGCATCATCCGCAACGCCGTGAAGGCGTACCACTCGCCGACCCAGGCCCCGCTGGACGACAAGGGAGAGAGCGTCTCCTTCGGCGACATGCTCGCCGACGAGCGCTGCGACACGCCGGACGAGCAGGCCCTGCGCCGCGAGGAGCTCGACACGATCAAGCGCCTCCTCGAGGCCTTCGACACCCGCGATGCGAAGATCCTCCGCATGCGCTACGGCCTCGACGGTCGCGAGCCCATGACGCTCAAGGAGATCGGCGCAGAAGTCGGCCTGACGCGCGAGCGCGTCCGCCAGATCGAACTCGCCGCGCTCCGCAAGCTCAACATCCGCCTGAACGACGACACGCCCAGCCGCTTCTTCAAGGACGACGAGGAAGACGAAGCGGGCGACGAACGCCGGGCGGGGTAAACGGTCGAGTGTGCCACGGCGAGCTCGCTCGCCGTGTCTCCTCCCCCGGTCGCCGGGGGAGGTGGCTCGCCGAAGGCGAGACGGAGGGGGCTCTCCCTTCTCCCGCTCCTCCAACGCTCATCGCGCAACGGGCGACCAACGGCCCGATCGCTCGTGCGATCGGCTCGGTGATTCGTCGCGACTCAGGCCTTCTTCGGCGCCTTGTAGAACGGCAGCGCCGTCGTCACCGCCTCGAGGCGCGCGCCCTTGCCGGTGTCGATCGACAGCGCCGTGCCGTCCGCGCTCGAATCGGCGTCCACATACGCCATCGCGATCGGGCGCTGCAGCGTCGGGCTCATGCACGCGCTCGTGACCTCGCCGACCTCGCGGTCGCCGGCCAACACCCTCATGTGGCCGCGCGCGCTGCGCCTGCCCTCGACGAGCAGGCCGACGAGCTTACGGGGCGTGCCCGCGCTCGCCTGCTTCTGCAGCGCCTCCATGCCGACGAACGCTTCGCCGCGCTCGTCGCCGGCCTTGTCGAGATTCACGGCGAAGCCCAGGCCGCTGGCGAGGGCGGGGATGTCCTCGCCCAGTTCCTGGCCGTAGAGCGGCATGCCGGCCTCCATGCGGAGGGTGTCGCGCGCGCCGAGGCCCGCGGGCTGGATGCGCTCGTCGGCGCCGCCGGAGAGCAGCATCTTCATCGCCGCGCCCACCATCTTCGCCGGCAGGATCACTTCGACGCCGTCTTCGCCGGTGTAGCCCGTGCGGCTGACGATCAGCTTCATGATCATCAGGTTCTTCACCGTGAAGCGGTAGCGCTTCAGGGTCGGCACTTCGCTGGAGACCTTGCCGATGATGTCCATCACCTTCGGGCCCTGCACGGCCACCATCGCGGTCTCGAAGGTGCGGTCCTTGATGTCCACCTTGAAGTCGGCCTTCATCGTGTCGATGTGCGCGAGGATCTTCTCCCGGTTCGACGCGTTGACGACCAGCAGGAAATCGTCCTCCTCCATGCGGTAGACGAGCACATCGTCCTTCACGCCGCCCGATTCGTTGCACACCAGGCTGTAGCGGCACTGGCCGGCCTGCATGTCGCTGACGCGCCGTGTGCAGAGGCGCTCGAGCAGGCGGCGCGCATGGCGCCCGCTGATCTTCACCCGCCCCATGTGCGACACATCGAACAGCCCGCCGCTGGTGCGCACCTGCTGGTGCTCCTCGATGATGCCCCGGTAGAGGATGGGCATCTCCCAGCCGGCGAAGTCCACCATGCGGGCGTTCTGCTGCGTGTGAAAGTCGTACAGCGGCGTGCGTTGCACGGGCGTCTCCCAGTCGATCGGGTGCTCTCGGCGCCGGCGCGTCGGCCGCGCCGCGGGATCGCCACGATAGCAGCCCCTGCCGCCCCTAGAGGGCGCGCCGCCCAAGACCCGGCGGGATCCACGCCATGTTGTCGATCAGGCGCACCGCCCCGAGGCGCGCCGCCACCAGCGACCGCCCCGGGCGCCCCGGCGACCACGCCAGCAGCGTCTCGGCGTCGCGCACGGCCGCGTACTCGGTCATAACGCCCGCCTCTTCGAGAATCGCGTGCATGCGCGACTCGGCCGCCTCGGGCGTGTCCTCGCGCTGGGCGGCGCTGAGCGCCCGGTAGAGCGCGTCCGCGCGCGGGCGGTCCTCCGGCGTCAGGAACCGGTTGCGGCTCGACATCGCCAGCCCGTCGGCCTCGCGCACTGTCTCACCCGGGATGATCTCCACACCCAGCCCGCGCTCACGCGACAGCGCCCGCGCCAGCTGCAGCTGCTGCCAGTCCTTCTCGCCGAAGACCGCAGCGCCGGCGCGCGTCAGCTCGAAGAGCCGGTGCACCACCGCGCAGACGCCCTCGAGATGGCCGGGGCGGTAGCGGTCTTCGAGGCCCGGCCCGCGCGCGACGGCGGGGATCGGGCCGGCGCCATCGGGGCCGCCGGGGGGGTAGACCTCCTCGACGGGCGGCGCGAAGACACAGTCGGCGCCGCTGGCCTCGCAGATCGCGCTGTCGTGAGCGAGCGTGCGCGGGTAGCGCTCGTAGTCGTGCGCCTCTTCGAACTGCTTGGGATTGACGAAGACGGTGACGACGACGGGCAGCCCGCCGCGCGCATCGGCTTCGTGGCGTGCGAGTTCGATCAGGGCGCCGTGGCCCTCGTGCAGCCCGCCCATGGTGGGCACGACGACGCCGCCGGCGTAGGCGTGCAGCTCCGAGGGGTGATGCGCGATGCACATGCTCAGCATGGTGCGTAGTCCGATGGCGCGACGCGTCAGGTGGTCAGGTCGGCCTCACCGAGCAGCGTGAAGCACTTGCGCCGAAGGATCTGCCCGCCGAAGGTGGGGTCATCGACCGCCAGCGCGATGGACGGCTCGTCGCGCGTCGTCAGCAGCGGGTACATGAAGTGGATGTTCAGCTCGGCGCCAAGCAGGGTGGTGCACAGCTCGCCGAGCGACTTGTCGCCCCCGAGTTCGACGACGAGCACCTCGATCTCGCTGAAGACCAGCCCGTGCTCCTTGAGCATCACCCGCGCGCCCTTCGCGTTGTCGGTGATCATGCGCACCACGGCGTGGTCGCTCGTCTCGATCACGCTGATCCCGCGGATCGAACAGCCGCCCGGCTGATCCAGCGTGCTGATCAGGTCCAGGAGCTTGCCCACCTTGTTGTCCAAGAAGATGCTGAACTGCGTCACGCTGGGGGCCTCGAAGCCCCGCATCGTCTGGAACGGGTTTGGCGACTGCGTCATCGATCGTCCTTCGATCCGGCGACAACACCCGGGCGCTCGGCGCCCCGAGCGCTCGCGTCGGCGTCTCCAGCGGATGATCCCCGCAGGCTACCACGCGCCAAAGGAATCCCCAACCCCTTTTCCCTGTGCAACCTAGGGGGTTTACGCCCCGGCCCCCGCCGCGGCTCCTGGGCCGACCCAGGTGATCGGCGCCGGATCCGGCGCCAGTCCCTGCTCGTGGGCCTCGGTCAGCAGGCGGCGGACCGCTTCGCGACCCCGCTGTCCGACATCGAGCGTCAGATCGTTCACGTACATCCGCACGAACTCGTCGTTCCGCTCCGGCGAGATTCCCCGGCCGAATCCCGCGGCGTGCTCGAGGTGCGACGCCCGGTTCGCCATCGCGTGCTCGATCGATCGCTTCAGCACCCCGGCGACCGCCGCCGCCGACCCGGGGCCGAATCGATCATCGAGGTCGCGTCGGATGGCGTTGGCGCCCAGCGGCAGCGGCAGCCCGGTGCGATCGGTCCACCAGGCGCCGAGATCAACGACCAGCTGGAGCCCCGCATCGGGGTAGGTCAACTGCCCCTCGTGGATGACGATGCCCGCGTCGGCGTCGCCCTGGCCCACGGCGTCGATGATGGCTTCGAAGGGCGTCTCCCGCGCGACGAACTCCTGCCCGAGCAGGAGGCGCAGCGTCAGGTGGGCGGTGGTGCGCGTGCCCGGGGTGGCGATCCGAAGGCCCGGCGTGCGGAGCCACTCGTGCGGACGGGCGTCGCGCGCGACGACCTTCGGTCCGTACCCCTCTCCCATGCTGGCGCCGCAGGTGGTCAGGGCGTACCGCGCCTTCACATGCGGGTAGACATGGAACGACATGGCCGTGCAGTCGAGGTCGCCCCGCTCGACGGCGCGCCGGTTGAGCGTCTCGATGTCGTGTGCGACGACGCGGAAGCGGAAGCGCCCGGTGTCGATCTCGGGGTCGCGCGAGGGGGTCATCGACCCCCGCTCGCCGACGTGCCCGAGCCCGCGCCACATGAAGGCGTCGTCGGGGTCCGGCGAGTGGGCGAGGGTGAGGACGGGGCGTTCGTCTGGCATAGGAGTGCTCGCGCTGCATTGAACGGGCGGGCGACGCCCCGTAGCGTAGCCGTCCCGCTTCATCGGGGGCCGCCTGGCCCGCCGACGCGCGCGGCACGAGGAACTCGGCCCGTAGGAAATGGCACGCAAGAAGAAGCCCAGGACGACCGAACCGGTCATCCTCAATCGCAAGGCCCGCCACCAGTACCACATCCTCGAGACCCTCGAGACCGGGATCATGCTCCACGGCTCGGAGGTCAAGAGTGTGCGCGAAGGCAAGGCCAGCATCGGGGAGGGGTATGTGCGCGCCGACGCCGCCCCGGCGCGCCTGACCATCCACGGCATGCACATCGGCGAGTACCAGCCCGCCGGGGCCAACCAGCACCATCCCACACGCGTCCGCCGCCTGCTCGCCCACAAGCGGGAGATCCTGCGCCTCGCCCAGAAGTCGCAGGAGAAGGGCACGACCATCGTGCCCCTGCGCATTTACTTCAAGAACGGCTACGCCAAGCTCGAGGTCGGCCTCGCCGTGGGCAAGACCAAGGGCGACAAGCGCGAAGACCTCAAGAAGCGCGAGCACCAGCGCGACATCGACCGCGCCATGACGCGCAAGCGCCTCTGAGCCGATCCAGCGCATCGCGGCATCCGGCGCCCCGCCCGGGGCGAAGCCGCGGGCAATGACGCCCCCCGACGCAACGATCGCCCCCACGACGGGTAGACTTCACCCCGTGAGCACCGCCCAGACCGCGCAGAAGTCCGTGTCGCCCGCCTCATCGAGGCGGGGCGATTGCGTCGCGCTGCTCGAGGGCATCCGCAAGATCTACTACAAGCCCGACGGCTCGATCCTTGTCGAGGCCCTCCGCGGCGTCGATCTGGCCATCCCCAAGGGCGAGTACCTCGCCATCATGGGCCCCTCGGGCTCGGGCAAGTCCACCATGATGAATGTGCTGGGCTGCCTCGACCGCCCCACCGAGGGCGCGTACTTCCTCGACGGCAAGGATGTCTCGCGCATGCCCGATGAGGAACTGAGCCACTACCGGGGGCGCAAGATCGGCTTCATCTTCCAGGCGTTCAATCTCATCAGCCAGCTCACGACGGTGGAGAATGTCGAGACCCCGCTCTTCTACCAGGGCGTGGCGAAGAAGGAGCGCCGCGAGCGCGCCGAGGCCGCGCTCGACCGCGTCGGCCTGGGCGACCGCATGACGCACCGCCCGCGCGAGCTCTCCGGCGGGCAGCAGCAGCGCGTCGCGATCGCGCGCGCCCTCGTCGGCGAGCCGGCGGTCCTGATGGCCGACGAGCCCACGGGCAACCTTGATTCGAAGACGGGTGAGGCGATTCTCCAGCTCTTCGAGAGCCTCCACGCCGTGGGCATGACGATCATCATGGTCACCCACGACGATTCGGTCGCCGACCGCTGCGAGCGCGTCGTCCGCCTGCGAGACGGCCTCATCGAGACCGACACGCGCCCCTGCCCCATACCGGCCCACTGAGGCCCGCTGCAACTGGACGGCCGGAATTCCGTAGTCTCTCGCGGAGCGCCCGCGATGCGCGCGGGCCCCGGGAACGCAGTGGGGACCCCATTTTGATGACCACGACCGATCTCGTCCGCGCCGCCGGCCTCGTTGGGGCCTGCGCCGCGCTCGCCGTTTCACCCGTCGCGATCGCCGAACTCGAATCACCCGATCTCGAGGCGCTGGCGCGCACGCTCGACAGCGCCCGGCTCACCCTCGATGTGCCCGGCATGGGCGTCGCCATCGTGCATGACGGCGAAGTCGTCTTCGCGCGCGGATTCGGCGAGCGCACGCTCGGCGGGGGCGACGGGGTCGACGAGCACACGATCTTCGCGATCGGCTCGGCGACGAAGGCCTTCACCGCCGCGGGCGTGGCGATGCTCGTCGACGCCGGCGACGCGCGCTGGGGCGACAAGGTCACCGAGCACCTGCCGTGGCTGCGCCTGCACGATCCCTACCCGACGAGCGAGCTGACGATCGTCGACATGCTCAGCCACCGCAACGGTCTGCCGCGCGGCGACATGCTCTGGTACGGCTCGGGCATGGAGCGCACCGACATCCTCGAACGCCTGCCCCACCTCGAGCCCAACTCGAGCTTCCGCAGCGCGTTCGGCTATCAGAACATCATGTACCTCGCCGCGGGCCAGATGCTCGAAGAGGTCTCGGGCGTCACCTGGGACGACTGGATGCAGACGCGCATCTTCGATCCGCTCGGGATGGACGAGAGCAACACGACCATCACCGCGCTCTCCGATGGCGGCAACATCGCCACGCCCCACGCGAAGGTGGACGACGAGATCATGCCCGTCGGCTGGCGCAACATCGACAACTGCGCCCCTGCCGGCTCGATCAACTCCAGCGTCAGCGACATGGCCAGGTGGGTGACGCTGCTGCTGAACGAGGGCAAGGTCGGCGCCGGCGACGATGAGCAGATGGTTCTCACCCCCGGCTCGATCGATGTGATGTGGACGCCCTTCACCGTCGCGACCGCCACCGGGCCGGCGGGCGCGCTGCGCGCCGAGAGCCATTTCCTGCTCTACGGCCTCGGGTGGTTCATTCAGGACTACCGGGGCGAGCGCGTCATCCAGCACGGCGGCAACATCGACGGCATGAGCGCGCTGGTCGCGATGATCCCCGAGGAAGAGCTCGGCGTCGTCGTCCTCACCAACATGAACGGCACGGTGCTGACGAATGTCGCGGTCAACGAAGTCTTTGACGCCTACCTCGGCGCCGACGATCACGATTGGGCCGACGAAGCAAAGAAGGTGCTCGACACGGCCGAAGCCATGGGCAAGCAGACCATCGAACAGCTGGAGGCCAGGCGCGTCGAGGGCACAAGCCCCACGCTGCCTCTTGAGGCGTACGCCGGGACCTATCGCCACCGGTTCTACGGCGACATCGTCGTCGCGATCGAGGACGGCGCCCTGGTGGTCTCTCGCGGCGACCTCGTCGGCGACGCCTCCCACTGGCACTACGACTCCTTCAAGGTCGAGAACCGCGCCCAGCACCCGCCGCTGGGCAACATCACCTTCACCATCGGCGGCGACGGCAAGGTGGCCGAGCTCTCCGGATTCAGCAGCGACGAGTGGATGCGCGTGGCCGATGAGCCCACCGCCGACGCCTCGATCGAGCTGACTGAGGCCGACATGCGCCGCTACACCGGGACCTATGTCCACGAGGGCCTGGGCATCCAGCTGAACATTTTCGTGCAGGAGGGTGAGCTGCGGTCGCAGCTCCCCGGCCAGCCGTCGTTTGTTCTGCTTGCGACCGGCGAGCACACGTTTACAGTCAGCGGGCTGCCCGCGGAGATCAATGTCGAACTCGTGTTCGCGTTCGATGATGCGGGCGCCGTCGAGACGCTCGCCTTGACCCAGACGCCCGGCGGCACATTCGAACTGGTTCCGAAGGCGGAGTGACCCGCCCAGTGCGACCCGGCGCGGTACGCTCGCGCCCATGCGGGTGCTCGGCATCGATCCCGGTCTGCGCGTCACCGGCTACGCCGTGCTCGACTGCGACGATGCGCTGGCGGGGCGCCGGCGCATCGACCCCGCGCTCGTCGAGGCGGGCTTCGTGCGCCTGCGCCAGGGCGACCCGGTCGCCGACCGGCTCGTCGAACTGGAGCGGGATCTCACTGCCGTCGTCGAGCGCCTCCGACCGACGCACGCGTGCGTCGAGAAGCTCTTCGCCCACTACAAGCGCCCGGTGACCGCGGCCATCATGGGCCACGGACGCGGCGTGGCGCTGCTCGTCTGCCGACGCGCCGGGCTCGAACTGATGGAACTGAACGCCACCGAGGTGAAGCGCGCCGTCGTCGGCGCCGGCCACGCCAGCAAGGAGCAGGTGCAGCGGGCCGTGCAGGCGCAGTTCCGTCTCGCCGAGCCGCCGAACCCGCCCGATGTCGCCGACGCCATCGCCATCGCCGCCGCCGCCGCGCGACGCCTCGCGCTGGCGGCGAACGACGCGGTCTGACCCACTCCGTCTCTTCGTCTCTCCGTCTCTTCGACACTTCCGACCCCGATACACTCACCCCATGCCTCCCGACTCCGACACCCCCCGCGCTCAGGTGCTCATCGTCGAGGATGAGCCAGACCACGCCGATGTCATGGCCGATGCGCTCCGCAAGCCCGGCCATGTCTGCACCATTGTCGGCGGCGTCGATGAAGCCTTCGAAGAGCTCACCCACGGGGCCTTCGATGTCATCGTCACCGACCTGCGCATGCCCGCGAGCAGCGGCCAGCACGGGACCGCGCCGGACGGCGCCGACGCCGGATTGAAGATCCTCGAGGGCGCGCGCACGCACCAGCCCCACGCCGAGACGATCATGGTCACCGCGCACGGCGATGTGGACACGGCGCGGGCGGCCTTCAAGCACGGGGCGTATGACTTTATCGAGAAGCCGCTGGACCTCGAGATCTTCCGCAGCCTCGTCAACCGCGCCGCGGAGAATGTGCTGCTGCGTCATGAGGGCGCGCGCGAGGGGCAGCTCGAGGGCCTCGTGCAGCACGACGGCTTCGAGGGCGTCATCGCCGGCAGCGAGCCGATGCGCCGCATCCTGCACACCGTCCGCACCGTCGCGTCGAGCACCATCCCGGTGCTCGTGACCGGCGAGAGCGGCACGGGCAAGGAGCTGATCGCGCGCGCCGTCCACAACCTCAGCCCACGCGCCAAGAAGCGCTTCGTCGCCCTCAACTGCGCCGCCGAGACGGAGAACCTGCTCGAGGACCAGCTCTTCGGCCATGTGAAGGGCGCCTTCACGGGGGCGGAGAAGGAGCGCGAGGGCGTCTTCGAGTACGCGGCGGGTGGCACGCTCTTCCTCGACGAGATCGGCGACATGCCCCCCGCCATGCAGGCCAAGCTCCTGCGCGTGCTCGAGACGCGCGAGGTCGTGCGCCTCGGCAGCAACGACCCCCGCAAGGTCGATTTCCGCCTCGTCAGCGCGACGAACAAGGACCTCGAGCAGGCGGTGAAAGACGGGGCGTTCCGCGAGGACCTCTTCTTCCGCATCAACGGCTCGATGGTGCGCCTGCCGCCCCTTCGGGAGCGGCGCGACGACATCCCCCGCATCATCCGCCACGCGATCGCGAGGTTCACGGAGGAATCGAAGCCCGGGCACGCGCCGCTGGACATCACCGACGCCGCGCTGCTCCGCCTGACCGCCTTCGACTGGCCGGGCAATGTGCGCCAACTGCTGAATGTGGTCCAGAACATGGTGGTGATGGCGATCGCCGAGGGCGACGGGCGCCACGATGTGCGTCACATCCCCGACCAGGTGCGCGTCGCCGACAGCGATCTCGACGAGGCCGACGCCGGCGCTGCGCCCGGCGCGCTCGCCGGCGCAAGCCTGCAAAGCCTCGAGAAGCGCGCCATTCGAGAGACGCTGCGTCTGACGGGCGGCAACCGCGAACAGGCCGCGAAACTGCTGGGCATCGGCGAGCGCACGCTGTATCGGAAGCTGAAGGAATACGGGCTCAGGTGAACGAGAGACGGAGAGATCAAGAGACGAAGACACGAAGTGGTTGCGCTGCGGAAGAGCAGTGACGCCCGTCGCGCCACACTCCGTCTCTTCGTCTCTTCGTCTCTCCGTCTCTGCGTCTCTCTCGGCCTCCAAAAAATTTCTCCCCCGACGCCCCGAAACCACTAGACTTTCCCCAGGGAACGGGAGACCCTTTCCTCATGGACGCGCTCGTGCTGGCAGGCCTTGTCGGCCTCGCACTGATCACCGCGTACCACACCTACGGCAGGTGGCTCTCACGCCGCGTCTTCCAGCTCCGAGAAGACGCGGCGACACCTGCCGTTTTGTACGACGACAACCGCGACTACTGCCCGACGAAGCGCTCCGTCGTCTTCGGCCACCACTTCACGAGCATCGCCGGCACCGGCCCCATCGTCGGCCCGGCGATCGCCGTCATGTGGGGCTGGGTGCCCGCGATCATCTGGGTCGTCGTCGGCTCGATCTTCATCGGCGCGGTGCACGACCTGGGCAGCCTCGTCGTCAGCTTGCGGAACAAGGGCCGCAGTGTCGGCGACATCGCCGGCGACCTGCTCGGCCCGCGCGTGCGCCTCATCTTCCTGGGCGTGCTGGTGCTCGGGCTCTGGATCGTGCTGGCGATCTTCGGCCTCGTCGTCGCGGCGGTGCTGCGCCAGTACCCGCAGGCGATCTTCCCCGTCGTCGTGCAGGTCCCCCTTGCCCTCGTCATCGGCCTTGTCCTGCATCGGAAGGGGCGCAGCATCCTGCTGCCCTCGATCGTCGCGCTGGTCGCGATGTACGCGAGCGTGGTGTGGGGCGACTGGGGCCCGCTGCACGCCTTCAACGAGACGCTCGCCGCCCAGCCGCGCTGGGTGTGGGTGGTGGGGCTGCTGGCGTACTCCTACATCGCCAGCGTCCTGCCGGTGTGGGTGCTGCTGCAGCCGCGGGACTACATCAACAGCCTGCAGCTGATCAGCGCGCTGGGGCTGCTGGTGCTCGGCCTCGTCGGCGCCGCGACGCTCGGCGGCGTCGCGCCGGCCATCGACGCGGCGCCCGACGCCCAGCAGATCGCCGAGCGCATACCCCTCGAGATCGTCGCGCCGACCGTCGAGTGGTCGCCCGCCGGGGCGCCGCCGATGATCCCCATCCTTTTCATCACCATCGCCTGCGGCGCCATCAGCGGCTTCCACTGCCTCGTCTCCAGCGGCACCACCAGCAAGCAGGTGCAGCGCGAGACGGACGCCAAACTCATCGGCTACGGCTCCATGCTCACCGAGGGCTTCCTCGCGACGCTGGTGATCGTGTCGTGCGTGGCGGGGATTGGGCTGGGGGTGACGCGGGGGTTTGATCTCAATGCGGCGATGTACAGGTCGAGCCACTCTGCATCGTTATTCGGCTCTTGGGCGATGCTGTCCGACTCAGTGCATGTTGCTGAAGATCGAGAGGTGATCTTCACTGTCATCAGTGACTCTCGGTATCGCAGGAGCTTCGACAGCGTCCTGAGTTCATCCGTTGTGCGGAAGGACTGGCGAGAGAATCCAAGCCAACCGGACGAACTGATCCTCACCTATAGCGGGACACCGAGGATCTTCTCCTGGAGCTATGGCGTGCTGGGGTTCGTCGATCCGCCGCTCCGCGAGGGCGAAGACGCACTACTTTGGCATGTTGTCGACGAGGGGCGTGTCCGCGTCCGCCCCGACGGCGAGAGCTACGACCTCACCGGCCGCCTGGCCTTCGCCAAGCAGTACGAGAACTGGTCGGCCGCGGGGGCGCTGGGGGCCACGGTCGGGGCGTTCGTCGAGGGCGCGGCGAACCTGATCGAGTCCATCGGCATCCCCGAGGCCGTCGCCGTGGCGCTGATGGGCGTGCTCGTCGCCTCCTTCGCCGGCACGACGATGGACACGGCCTGCCGCCTGCAGCGCTATGTCATCCAGGAACTGGCGCGCACCTTCCTGCCGCGCCCGGAGCCCAACGCCTGCCACGGCTGCGGCTACACGTTGCGCGGGCTCCGTAGCGACACACCCTGCCCCGAATGCGGGCACGAGAACGCCTGGCGTCTCGACTTCGGCGGGCATCCGGAGGAACTCGATGCGCCCGCCCTCGAGCACGACCTCATCGAGCGGCGCGCGTCGGTCTGGAACCCCTTCCGCTGGCTCGCGACGCGTCATGGCGCGACGACCGCCGCGGTCGTGAGCGCGGCGCTGCTCGCCGCGATTCCCGCGCCGGGGCAGTCGTGGACCTTCGCGAACGCGGGCGCAGGCGGGCTGCTGCTCTGGCCCCTCTTCGGCGCGACGAACCAGTTGCTCGGCGGCCTCGCGTTCGTCGTGATCGGCGCGTGGCTGATCGCGACGCGACGGCCGGTGTGGTTCATGGTGTTGCCCGCGCTGCTCATGCTCGCGCTCCCGGCGTGGGCGATGGCGTGGCAGGCGTTCGTCGGGAACGCGAATGCGCCGTCGTGGCTGACGAAGGGCGATTGGGCGCTCGTCGTCGTCGCGGCGATCACGCTCGCGCTCGAAGCATGGCTCGTTGCAGAGGTTGCGCTGCGCCTTGTCCAGGGGCGCGTGCGCGCCGGCGCGTTCACCGATGCGCCCTGAAGCGCCGTGCGCATCGTGCTTGTGGGTGCGCGCGACCCAAAAAGAGTGCCGGCGAACGCGCGCTCCGAGGACGCGTGCGCCGGCGGAACCGCGATGCGCGCATCGCGGCGTGGCGCTGTGTTTTTCGGCCTCTGAACCCCCGTTCCGTGACCGTCAGGCTAGGGTATCCGGGTTCCGGATTCGGTCAACGCCGCGGATGCCTTTCTTCCGGGCTTTCTTCTAAGTCATTGTGGATTCATCACTTATGAGCAGCGTCCCGAAGGTCGCCGACAGCCGCCCCCTCGTTGAGGTGGGGCTCGGGATCGTCCTTCGCGAATGTGCCAGTTCGGAGTGGGGTAAAGAGGCGATCGAGGTGCTCATCAGCCGCCGGCGCGAAGGGTCGGTGTACGCCGGATGGTGGGAGATCCCGGGCGGCAAGATCGACCCCGGAGAAACCCCGGAGCACGGCGTCCTGCGCGAGCTGCGTGAGGAGGTCGGGATCGAGGCGGAGGTCACCGGCGCTCTGGAAGCGGTGGAGCACGCCTACGACCACGCCCGGGTCCGCCTGCACCCGAGGCTGTGCCGGCTGGCGCCGGGGTCGCCCGAGCCCCGGCCGATCGAGGTGGCCGAGTGCCGGTGGATCCCGCTGGGCGAACTGGGAAAGTACCGGTTCCCCGAG
>JBICHM010000276.1:0-4666 GCA_043101835.1 Phycisphaerales bacterium
CGATGAGGCCGAGCGTCTCGAAGGCGAGATGGAGGAGCGCATCCAGGACCGCAAGCGCAAGGAGCTGCGCGAGGCCTACCGCGCCGCGCTCCGCGCGCAGGTGGACCTGCGCGCGCAGGCGGTCGTCTTCCCCGGGCCGGATGATCTCTCGCGCCGTGACCGCGCGCAGGTGCGCGCCCTCGCCGAGCCCCAGGGGCAGATCCGTCAGAGCCTGAACGAGCTGCGCCTCGCGACCGAGGAGATCGGGCAGGCCGCGGTCTTCGACTATGCGCACCGGCGCCTCGACAGCGCGACCGGCGAGGCCCAGCGCGCCCTCGAGGAGGCGCGCGCTCCCGACGCCGCACGCGAGCAGGACCGCGCCATCGCGCTGCTCCGGGGCCTCGTCGAGGCCATGGAGGAAACACAGCGCGACGATGAGGACTTCCGGCGCAACGAAGCCGGCGGGGGCGGCGGCGGCGGAAGCGGCCAGCAGGGCGAGCAGCCCCTCATTCCCGACCTCGCCGAACTCCGCCTCCTCCGCCAGATGCAGGCCGATCTGGCCGACCGAACCCGCCGACTCGACGAATCGGCCGAACAAACCCGCGCCGAATCCGTCGAAGAACTGGGGTCGGAACAGGCCGACCTGGCCGATCTCGGTCAGGCGCTCGTTGAGCGCCTCGAACAGCAGCAGGGCCAGCAGGGCGCGCCGGTGCAGCCGCCGGACGCCCCGCAGGGAGAGCAGTCGTGACCCGACGCGACCCGAACATCCCGCTCCGCGCGCTCCTCACCGCGGTCGCGTTGTCCGTCGTGGCGCCGGGCGCGGCGATCGCTCGTCAGGACGAGACGCCGCCCGCCGAGCCCGCGACGCCGCCGGCTGAAGAAGGCCAGAACGAGTCCGCCCCCCCGCCGGCGCTGCCCGACCTCGATGAACTGCTGGGCCTCGAGGGCGACGACGATGATGACGACGCCGGCGATCGCGTGCCGACGCAGGATGAGCTCGAACTCGAGCGCCGTCTGAACGCCGAGCAGGCGGAGGACGCCTTCAAGGACGCCGTGCGCCAGATGGGCGAGGTCGCCGATGCGTTGCGCGTCGCGCGCGACCCCGGCCTGCGCACGCAGCGCGTGCAGGAGGACATCCTCAACAAGCTCGACCTGCTCATCGAGCAGGCGGAGCAGAACCCCTCGTCGTCGAGCAGCCAGAGCCAGTCGCAGAGCCAGCCCCGGCCGCAACAGCGCCAGCAGCAACAGCAGCAGCAGAGCCAGCAGTCACAGTCGTCGAACTCGCAGGGCGACAACACCAGCGAGATGACGCCTCCGGGCGGCCAGTCCGGTCAGCTGCGCGATCTGCTCGACGCGGCGCAGGCGGCGTGGGGCTCGCTGCCGCCGCGCGTGCGGGATGTGCTCCTTCAGGGAAGCAGCGACCGATTCAGCACGTTGTACGAGTCGATGACCGAGGAGTACTACCGGCGACTCGCCGAGGAAGGACGACGCCCATGAGGATGCGCGCCGCCATCTGCGCGACCGTCACCGGCTGCGCGCTCGCGTTCGGCGCCTCGGCGCAGGACGCGGCGCGGTCCGCTGAGAACGCGCCCTCCGAAGGCGAGATGACCGCCGCGAGCGATCTGGCCGTCCAGCGCGCGCTCGCGTGGCTCGCCACGCAGCAGAACCCCGACGGCTCCTTCGGTGGCGGGCGCTACGGGCGCCATGTCGGCATCACCGGCCTCGCGTGCCTCGCCTTCCTCGCCGACGGCCACATGCCGGGGCGGGGCGGCTACGGGCACGTCGTCGAGAAGGGGCTCGACTTCGTCCTCGCCAATGTCACCGAGACCGGCCTCGTCGCCGCGGACACCAGCCACGGCCCGATGTACGGCCACGGCTTCGCGACGCTCTTCCTGGGCGAGGTCTACGGCATGACCGCCGGCGGGCCCGACACCGCGCAGTCGGCGCGCGTGCACGACGCCCTCGTGAAGGCCGTGCGCCTCATCGTGCAGTCCCAGAACCCCGACGGCGGGTGGCGGTACAACCCCGTCCCATATGACGCCGACATCAGCGTCACCATCTGCGAGATCATGGCCCTGCGCTCGGCGCGGAACGCCGGCATCGAGACGCCCAAGGAGACCATCGACCGCGCCGTCGAGTACGTCCGCAGATGCCAGAATCCCGATGGCGGCTTCAAGTACCAGCTCACCAGCGGCGGCTCGGCCTGGCCCCGATCAGCCGCCGGCGTCGCCAGCCTCTACTACGCGGGAATCTATGAGGATGACGCCATCAGCGAGGGGCTGGAATACCTCGAACGCACGGCTTTTCCCGGCCAGCGACGCGCCCAGGGCGCACACTACTTCTACGGGCACTACTACGCCGTCCAGACCATGTACCTCGCCGGAGGCGAGCACTGGGGGGCCTGGTGGCCCGCGATCCGCGAGGAACTGCTCGAACTGCAGAACCCGGACGGATCCTGGTCGGATAACCACGCCGGGTCGGCCTACGGAACGGCCATGGCCCTGATCATCCTGCAGATGCCCAAGCGCTACCTGCCGATCTTCCAGAAGTGACCCACCGCACGCACACGACGACGCTCGCCCTCGCGACCGCTGCGGCGCTCACCGCGCACGCCGGCGCCGATTCGCGTGTGCTGTACGACCGCAATCTCCAGGCGCGCACCGTCGAACTCATCGGCCTCGACGGCCTGAGCCTGCGCTTCGAGGACGAGTTCGGCGTCACGCGCAGTCTTCCGCTGTCGTCGATCGCCGCGCTCCTGCCCGCGAGCACTTCCGACGCCGGCGCAAGCGCGCGCAGCGCCGGCGGCTGGGTGGAGCTCGTCGACGGCCAGCGTTTCCCCGGCCGCCTCGCCCCGACGAGCCCCGACGATGAGGCCGTCGCGTGGATGCACGACGACTTCGGCCCCATGCAGCTCTCGCTTGAGCGTGTCGCGTTCGTGAGCCTCGAGGGCGAGGGGCGCAACGCGATCGAAGCCGTGCGCTCCGGCGCGCGCACCGACGATGTCCTCATGCTCACCAACGGCGACCGCCTCACCGGCTTCCTCGTCGCCGTCGACGGCGAAATCGAGTTCGAGAGCGAGCAGTCCGGCTTCGTCACGCTCGGCGTCGATCGCGTCGCGTGGTTCAGCCTCGCCGTGAATCCCGAACCGCTCGAAGGCCTCGTCGTGTGGCTGAGCGACGGCGCCGTCGCGCGCGTCGCCGATATGCGCTCTCCCGCCGACGGGCGCGTCGAGCTGCGCCTCGACAGCGCCGCTTCCAGCGAGTTCGACCTTGACGACATCGAAGCCATCGTCTTCGACGCGGCGCGCCTCCAGCCGCTGGCGAGCGTGCTCCCCGACGACCAGCGCCCCATCGGGCGCCGCCGCCTCATCGAGCCCCTGCGCCTCGCCGGCGACGGCGCCACCCCCGACGCCGGCCCGGGTGTTGCGCCCGATCTCGAACTGCCCGGCCCGATGCGCATCGACTGGACCCTGCCGCGCGGCGCCACGCGCTTCAGCGCGCTGGCCGAGATGCCCCACGCTTCCTTCCCCTGGGGCGACTGCGAGGTCGTCTTCGAAGTCGACGGCGTCGAACGCGCGCGCGTCCGTCTCAATGAGGAAACGCCCGACGCCGAGATCGCCATCGATGTCGAAGGCGAGGTCCTCACTATGCGCGTCGAACCCGGCGCCTACGGCCCCGTGAAGGACCGCGTCATCCTCCGGCGCCCGCTGCTGCTGCTGGGGAACTGACGAATCGATGCAAGCTGATGCGCGCGGTGTCTCCTCCCCCGCACAGCGGGGGAGGTGTCGGCGCAGCCGACGGAGGGGGCTTCCCCTTCTCCCAGCCTCCTTGCGCATGACGCGCGCATGCACGAACTGATCCCGCCGGGCGACCACCGCGCCATGAGCGTTGGAGTAGGAGGAGGCGCGAAGCCCCCTCCGACCCGCCTTCGGCGGGCCACCTCCCCCGCTGCGCGGGGGAGGAAACAGCACGCGCTTCACCGCGTCCGAAAGATCGGCCCGTCCGCGCTCGCGTGCACCACGTCGAGATTCGGCGCCTTCTCGCGGATGCGGTCGGCGTAGATCGGCAGGAACCCGCGCTCGGTGTTCGTGTGGCCGGCGAGCAGGATGCTGACGCCCTGCTCGATCGCGCCGAGCGCCTCGTGGTGGCGCATCTCGCCGGTCACGAACAACTGGCAGCCCTCCTCGATCGCTGTGTCGAGCAGCGATGCGCCCGCGCCCGGGCACACGCCGACGCGCTCGACAGGCGTCTCGCTCGCCTGCGCGAGCTTCACCGCGTCGACGCCGAGGTTCTGCTTCAGGCGCGTCGCCAGTTCCTGCGCCGTCGCCGGCCGGTCGAGCGTCATGCGCCGCCCCGGGCCGATCGAGCGGTTCGGCTTCGGCGCAAGGGGATACACGTCCCACGCCGGCTCCTCGTAGGGGTGGAACTGCATGAGCAGCTCCTGCGCCAGCGCCAGCGCGCGCCCGGGGCACACCATCTCCAGGCGCACCTCCTCGGCGTGCTCGAGGCGGCCCGCCTCCCCCACCACCGGGTTCGTGCCCTCGCCGCCTCGGAATGCGCCGACGCCCTGCAGCATGAACGAGCACTGCTCGTAGGCGCCGATGCGCCCCGCGCCAGGCCTTCAAGATCGTCACCTTCGTGCCCGCCGAGCACGCGGAGCGCGTGCGCGATGCGCTGGCGAGCGCGGG
>JBICHM010000277.1:0-6583 GCA_043101835.1 Phycisphaerales bacterium
TGCAGGACATCCACTGGTCCATGGGCGCCATCGGCTACTTCCCCACCTACCTGCTCGGCAGCCTCCACGCCTGCCAGATGTGGGAGGTCATCAACCGCGACCTGCCCAACCTCGACGACGACATGGCCAGGGGCGACTTCGCCCCCCTCATCGCCTGGCTCAGGGAACATGTGCACTCCCTCGGCCGCCAATACCGCGCCGGCGACCTCATCGAACGCATCAGCGGCAAGCCGCTGAGCGCCGATCCCTTCATGCGCCATCTCGAAGCGAAGGTCGGGCCGCTGTACGGGATCTGAAGCGAAAGAGACGCAGAGACGGAGAGACGAAGAGACGAAGTGAGGAGGATTCCGACCTCTTCACTTCGTCTCTTCGTCTCTTGATCTCTCCGTCTCTTCGCCCTCACCCAATCGCCAGCACCAACAGCGTCATAATGAACCCGTTGTTGATCGCGTGGGCGACGATCGGCGCGATCAGGCTGCCGCGCCACTCGCGCAACATCGCAAAGACGAAGCCGAGGCTCGCGAGCGCCGGAATCGCGACCCACCCCTGCGGGTGGATCGACGCGAACAGCACCGCCGTGACGAGGCCCGCGATGATCGACGGCGTCCGACCGCGCAGGTGGTGGTACAGCGCGCCGCGGAAGAAGGTCTCCTCCGTCAAGGGCGCCCACACGCACGCCAGCAGGTACACGCCCAGGATCGCCGGCACGCTGCCCTGCGCGAGGCGCTCCATCACCGGGTGTGTCGGCTGCACCGCCTCGTCTCCCGGCCCGGCGAGGAATCCCGCCAGCGCGAGCAGCACGAGCGTCAGCCCGATGCCGACCAGCGCGATCGGCAGGCCCGCGAGATAGCCGACCACGCCCGCGCCGATCTCCCGGAAGACGCCGCGCCCCGTGTGCCACCCGAGCGCCGCGCGCCACTCCGGCGTGCGCGCGCCGCGCACCAGCGCCCAGCCCGGGAAGATCAGCAAGACCCACACGAGGTAGGTCGAGAGGTCCGGCCCGCCGCTCGCCGCGATCCCCTGCGCCACCAGCGACACGCCGAGGAACCCCATGAGGAAGAACGCAAAGACCTCCACGTACGCGCTCCCGCCCGGCGCGGGCGCGCTGTAGCGCATGCGCAGGCGACCGGAGCCGAGCATCACGAGCGCCACGATGAACAGCACGATGCCGACCAGCACCGCCGCGCCCGCAAGCGTCACGCCGCCGATCAGCGCCCACAGCGTGCGCTGCGTGTCGGCCATCACGCCCGCGCGCGACGGGTCCGCATCATCCAGCCCGTACGCGAGCGCCAGTCGGCCGAACCACCCGTGACGATCGACGAGCCCGTCGCGAAGATCCGCAGGCAGCGCATCCGGCCCGGCGCTGAGCGCCTGACGCAGGGCCGCGGCGTCAGCGCGAAGCGTCGCGCGAATCTCTTCCGTATACAGCGGCGGATCCGGCGCCTCGGCCAGCGCATCCTCCTCCTTCTCGATGCGATCGAGCGCGGCGCCCGGCCCGGCCACCTCCGCTGCAACGACTGCAGCACGGAGAAGTCGCGCCGGGTCCGACCCCGCAAACGCGTCGATCTGTTCCAGCAGGCTGTTGGCCATGTCGGCGCCGGTCGGGTCGCCCGGCTGCGTCGGCGGCATCGCGCCAAGCAGCTCCGACGCCCCCACGAGGTACCGACCCGTCAGCACGAACTGCATGTCCGGCGATGGCACCCGATCCAGCGTCACCGCCGTCGGCGCCGGGAACGCACTCGGCGCCAGGTTGTGCAGCGTCCGCGCGCTGAGATTGTGCGTCAGGAAGATGAACCCGGCGATCGCGAGAATCGCCACGCACGCGACCACGCCCCCGAGCGCCCCGCCGGGGTCCCGCAGACCCCGTCCGGATCGCCGGCCCTGGCGCCCATCCCCCGGACTCGGGTCCTCCGGGTGGGGCTCCACTGGCCCACCGGTCATTGTGCGGGGCGGAGGCGGATCCGCCGGGACCTGCCGGCGCAGGTCGATGGGCGTGTCCGGGCGGTGGGCGTCGTCGGGTCGCTGGGCCATGGCTGTGCCATCATCGGCGCGCAAGGGGGCCGCGGCCAATACGGACGGAAATCGACACGCCGATCCGGCGCCCCCGCAAGTTGACGCGGCCTCCGACCCCGGTATCCTTGTCGGCTCGCTCCAGCGCCCCCGCACGGTGGGACCCGCGGGATCCGGCCTCGGAGCGACCACATCCCGAGCATCGCGCCCGCGACCGCGGCCATTCGTTCAGGCGACAGCGGCGGGCCACGGCTGCCCGAAGGATTCTCCGGAGGGTGGGCCCCGAAACCCGCGGTTCGAGGCATGAGGCCCCGAACAGGCGGACGAGTGACGCATTCCCGCGCCACGGTCGCACCAAGGACCCGGCGCACAGCACCAGCGAGCCTGCCGCCATGCGACAGACCTACTTCGCCAAGAACTCCGGCGAGATCGACAAGACCTGGCGCCTCGTCGACGCCGACGGCCAGCGCCTCGGGCGCCTCGCCGCCGAGGTCGCGACCGTGCTCATGGGCAAGCACCGCCCCGAGTACACGCCCCACGTCGACACCGGCGACTTCGTCGTCATCATCAACGCCGACAAGATCGTCATGACCGGTCGCAAGGCGCAGCAGCGCATCAAGACCGCCTACAGCGGCTACCCCGGCGGCCTCCGCGCCGAGACCTACGAAGACCTCCTCGCCCGGAAGTCCGACCAGGTCATCAAGGACGCCGTCCGGCGCATGCTCCCCAAGAGCCGCCTCGGGCGCGACATGCTCAGCAAGCTGAAGATCTACAAGGGCGCCGAGCACCCGCACCAGGCGCAGCAGCCCCAGCCGATGGCGCTCTGAGCGCTCCCACACGACCCGCACCACGCGAGTCCAGACGCGCGTCCGCAGACGCGCGACCCCAGCAGGACACGATCCGAATGGCTGACGAGACCAAGACCGCTTCCGCCGGCGAGACCCTGGGCCAGGGCCTCGGCCTCACCAGCGCCCCCGGCGCCGCCGCCCCCGAGCCCGTCGTCCGCACCCCCGACGAGCCCAAGAACGGCTGGTGGTGGGGCGTCGGACGACGCAAGACCGCCGTCGCGCGCGTCCGCATCAAGCCCGGCAGCGGCGCCTTCACCGTCCAGGTCTCCAGCAACAAGACCAAGGCCGTCGACGAGTACTTCACCGAAGACCGCGATCGCGCCGATGTCGTCGCGCCCCTCGAGGCCACCGGCACCACCGGCAAGCTCGACATCGTCGTCCGCCTCGCCGGCGGCGGCTACATGGGCCAGGCCGGCGCCACCGTCCTCGGCCTCAGCCGCGCCCTGGCGTCCTACGACCCCAGCCTCGAGCGCGCCCTCCGCGACCACGGCTTCCTGACCCGCGACGCCCGCGAGGTCGAGCGCAAGAAGTACGGCCAGGCCGGCGCCCGTCGCCGCTTCCAGTTCTCGAAGCGCTGATCCGACGACGCCAACCCGTCCACTGATGGCCGCCCGCTGGATTCGTCCGGCGGGCGGTTGTCATTGGTGGGAAGAGACAGAGAGACGGAGAGACAGAGAGACGGAGAGACGAAGAGACGGAGTGTTGTCTCCTCCCCCGCCCCCGGCGGGGGAGGTGTCCGCGCCCGCGGACGGAGGGGGCTTCCCCTTCGCCCTCATCTCCAACGCTCGTCGCACAACGGTCGCCCAACGGCCCGAGCGCGCGCGCGATCGGCTCGGTTCCGTTCGTGCTCTACCCTCTCCCCGATGTCTCTCCCGATCCTCCACGCCGCCGCGCACTACGCCGCCGTCGACAAACCCCCCGGCCTCCTCTCCGTCCCGGGCAGAAACGAGCGCGACTCCGTCGCGACGCGCATCCGCGCGATGTTCCCCGACGCGACCGGCCCGGTCACCGTCCACCGCCTCGACATGGAGACCAGCGGCGTCATCCTCGTCGCTCTCGACCCCGACGCCCACCGCGCGCTGTCGATGCAGTTCGAAGCCCGCACCGTCGGCAAGCGCTATATCGCCGTGCTCGACGGCGCAGTCGAAGGCGACGCCGGGGTCGTCACGCTGCGCCAGCGCGTCGATCTCGACGACCGTCCGCGACAGATCCTCGACGATGCGCACGGCAAGGAAGCCGTCACACGGTGGCGCGTGCTCGAACGCACGACCGACGCCGGCCGCGCGCGCACGCGCGTCGAGTTCGAGCCCGTCACCGGGCGATCGCATCAGCTGCGCATCGCGTCGGCGGCGCCCGTCGCGCGCGGCGGCCTCGGCGCGCCGATCGCCGGCGACTCGCTCTACGGCGACGCTGCCAGCGCGCCGCGCCTACTCCTGCACGCGGCGTTCCTCTCGTTCGACAATCCGGCCACGGGGGTCCGCGTCGAAGTGCGCAGCGAAGAGCCGTTCTGACATCCGCGCGCGCCGCCCCTAGGGTGCAACGCACTGGAAAGGAGCATTCCCATGAAGACTCGCCTGTTTCGCATGATCGCCGCGCTGGCCACGGCCGCCGCCGCACTCGCGCTGACCGCCTGCAACACCGTTGAGGGCGCTGGCGAAGACATCGAGGCCGTGGGCGAAGAGATCGATGAGGCCGCGAACTGACGCGGAACGGGTACTTCCCCTTGGCTTTGCGCCACCCGCTCCGCGACCCGCGCCTTGAGTTGGGCGCGTGAGTCGTCACAATCGCGGGTGGGCCGTTCGGCCCGAGGGGAACCTGCATGAGCGACGCGGATTCGGCCGGCGCCACGCGTGACGGTGCGCCCGAGCAACCGGGCGACGCCCATGAGCACATCGGCCCCTTTCGCCTGCTGCAGCGCATCGGCGAAGGCGGGTTCGGCGTCGTCTACCTCGCCGAGCAGACCGAGCCGGTGCGCCGGCGCGTCGCCCTGAAGGTCATCAAGCCCGGGATGGACACAAAGGCCGTCGTCGCGCGCTTCCACGCGGAGCGCCAGGCGATCGCGCTGATGGACCACCCGGGCATCGCGCGCGCCCTCGACGCCGGGGCCACCGACGCCGGGCGTCCCTACTTCGCGATGGAGTTCGTGCAGGGCGAGCCCATCACCGACTTCTGCGACAAGCACCGGCTCACCATCCGGCAGCGACTCGAACTCTTCCAGCGCGTCTGCGGCGCCGTGCAGCACGCCCACGCGAAAGGCGTCATCCATCGCGATCTGAAGCCCAGCAACATCCTCGTCGCCTACCGCGACGGAAAGGCGTCCCCCAAGGTCATCGACTTCGGCGTCGCCAAGGCGCTCAACCAGCGACTCACCGACGGGACCGTGTACACGCATCAGGGCCAGCTCATCGGCACGCCCGAGTACATGAGTCCCGATCAGGCGGAGATGACCGCGCTCGATGTCGACACGCGCAGCGACATCTATTCGCTCGGCGTCGTGCTGTACGAACTGCTCACCGGCGAACTGCCCTTCTCTTCAGAGACGCTCCGCAGCGCCGGCCCCGAAGAGATCCAGCGTCTCATCCGCGAGCAGGATCCGCCGAGGCCCAGCACGCGCCTCTCCACAATCGCTCACCACGGCAAGGACCCCGACACCGCCACGCGCATCGCGCGCGCTCGGCAGGTGCAGGCGCGAGAACTGCCCAGCCAGCTGCGCGGCGATCTCGACTGGATCGTCATGCGCTGCCTCGAGAAGGACCGCGAACGGCGCTACGAGACCGCCAACGCCGTCGCGCTCGAGGTCGGGCGCTACCTCCGCAACGAGCCCGTCAACGCCGGTCCCCCAGGCGCCGCCTATCGCGCTCGCAAGTTCGTCCGGCGCAACCGATTCGCCGTCACGGCGGCGGGCCTCATCGGCGCCGCGGTCGTGCTCGGACTCGTCGGAACCGCCGTCGGCCTCGTCCGCGCGCGCGACGCGCGGCAGGTCGCCGAGGCCGCGCGCGCCGACGCCGAACTGCGGTCCGCCGAACTCGAATCCGTCATTGAGCTGCAGTCCGAGATGCTCTCGCGCATCGAGCCCGCCGCGATGGGCGCTGCGCTCTTTGAACGCCTCCGGGACGACGTCCGCGATGCGAGCGCCGACGACCGCGCCGTCGTGGAAGGACTCGACGATGCGCTCGAACTTCTCAACGCCACGGATGTCGCGCTCGATGTCCTCAGCGCAGAGATCCTCACCCCCGCGCTCGACGCCGCCGAGGAGCGCCTCGTCGATCGCCCGCTCATCCGCGCCGAGATCCTAACCAGCCTCGGCGGCATGCTCCGCGCCTACGGCCTGCTCGAACAGGCCGACACCGTCCTCCGGCGCGCGCTGGAGATCCGGCGCGAGCAGCTCGGCGAGGACGATCTGACGACAGCGCGATCGCTCATCGCGCTCGGCAAGCTCTCGAGGCAGCGCGGCCGGTACGAGGAGGCGCAGGCCTTGTACGCCCGAGCGCTGGAGATCCGCGAGCGCGAACTCGGTCCTGACAACGAGTACACACTCAGCGCTGTCTTCCTGACCGCGGCGCTCGAGGAGAAATTCCAGCGCTACGAGGAGGCCGAGTCGCTCTACCAGCGCGCCCTTGAGGGTCGCAGAGCGCTCTTCGGCGAAGACTCGGAAGAAGTGCTCGATGTGCTCAGCTCGCTCGCCGGTCTCTACCGCGACACGGGCCGCCTCGCGGAGGCCGAGC
>JBICHM010000278.1:0-2503 GCA_043101835.1 Phycisphaerales bacterium
GACAGATGACCGGGCGTCGCGTCATGAAGGGCGCCGACGGGAACTCGACGGATCTTGGCGGCGTGGCCGCGGCGATCGACCGCCGGACGGGCGGCCCGACCCCGGGCGTGACGGAGGACCTCTCTGCCGCGCAGCCGTCGAGTCTTTCGTCGGGAAAGCTCGACCTGGCCGAGCCGCTGGAGTGGCTGACCGACGAGATATCGATGTGCCTGCGCTACCACCAGTCGCTCTTCCCGGAGCGGAAGATCAACCGAGCGATCTTCGTGGGCGGCGAGGCGCGTCATATGGGCATGTGCCAGCACGTGGCGCGTGTGCTCCGGACGCCGTCGCAGATCGCCGACCCGCTGGCACACCTGCCCCGAAAGGGTCGCGACAAGGCGGTGAATGTGGACCTGACAACCGCGCAACCGGGGTGGGCGACGCCCCTCGGGTTGTGCTTCTGCCCGATCGAGGCCTGAACGAGGCGGAGAAGACACCAAGAGCGCCGGGCGCCGCCATCGGGCCCGCACGAAGCGAGTCACCATCATGCGCACGATCCTGAAGCAGAGCGGAGGCCCCGGCGGGGGCGGCGGGGGCGCGAGTTTCCTCCCCACCGACTACATCGAGAAGAAGCGCGAGCGTCGCGCCAATCTCCTGTGCCTCACACTGTTCCTCATCGTCATCTTCGGCGTCGTGGCGGCGTTCTTCGTCACCAACCGCCAGTGGGAGACGGTGCGCGAGCAGCAGGAGATGATCAACGTCCGCTACACGCAGGCGGCCAAGGACATCGAGCAGCTCAAGAAGCTCGAGGCCCAGAAGGCCGAGATGCTCGGCAAGGCCGAGCTGACGGCGGCGCTGGTCGAGAAGGCCCCGCGCTCGCGCGTGATCGCCGAGATCATCAACCGGCTGCCGGACAAGGCGGCGCTGCTGCAGTTCGAGCTGTCGAGCGAGCGTCCGCGTTCGCGCCCGACGGCGCCGCCGCAGACCCAGGCCCCGCAGAGCCTGACCTCACAGGGCGGCGCGGCGCAGCCGCCTGCGCCGAAGGTTGAGGTGCCGCGCATGACGGTGAAGCTCTCGATCGTGGGCGTGGCGAGCACGCACAACGACGTGGCGACGTTCGTGACCCGGCTGCAGCAGTGCTCGCTGCTGGAGCGCGTGGATCTGAAGTTCAGCGAGCTGACCAAGATCGACGACCGGGAGTTGAACAAGTTCCTGATCGAGACGCGCCTGAAGTTCGACGCCGATGCGCGTCAGCTCGAAGCCGCGGATGAGGTTCGCGCCGGCGCGTTCCTCGGCGACGAGGCCGACGCGTCCCGCGTCGAGGTTCCCGACGGGAAGGAGAACTGAAGATGCGATTCGGACCGCGTGAACTGCTGATCCTGCTCGTGCTGATCGCGATGCCCCTGGCGTCGTACTGGTACGTCTTCCGTCCGCGGAACGAGGTGATCGAGCAGGCCAAGCTCGAGATCCAGCACAAGGAGCAGATGCTCCAGAAGCTGTCGGAGGCGACCGCGCGCACTGCGGACCTCGCGGCGGCGAACGAAGAGATCAAGAAGGGCATCGAGGTCATCGAGTCCCGCCTGCCGTCGGATCGCGAAGTCGATCGCATCCTGCAGCAGGTCGCCGACCTGGCGCGCGGACACGAGCTGAAGCTGCCCAAGTTCAAGACCGAGAAGCCGGTGACCTACGCCTCGTACAACGAGCTCCCGCTCGAGGTGAAGATCGTCGGCGACTTCGAGTCCTTCTACGCCTTCCTGCTTCAGCTGGAGAACATCGAGCGCATCACGCGCGTTCCCCAGCTCGACATCACCCGGTCCGACCGGGACAGCGGAACGATGGAAGCCACCTTCACCCTCAGCATCTATTTCGAGACGGGTGACCCGGAGGACCAGGCATGAGCAGCTTCAGCCAGGATGAGTTTGACGGCGCCGACGAGAAGACGACGCCGCTGATGGCGCAGATCGCCGAAGAGGGCGCCGATGATCCGCTCGCCGGGATGTCCGGCGGGCAGGCCGGTCGCAGCGGCGTCGGCGGGGGCATGCTCGTGCTCCTGGGCGTGATTGTCGTCGCAGGCGGCACACTCTTCATGATGCGCAAGTACGGCCAGGGGCCGGGCGTGTCGATCGCCGACGTGAAAATCGACTATCCGCTCGGGCAGCAGCCCGGCGCCGACGGCGATCACAAGCGCGTGCTCGACGATCTGAAGACGATCGACGAGACGGTGCCGATCCCTCTGGTCGAGGTGCGCCAGAACCCCTTCGAAATGGTCGGCGAGGCGCCGGACGCGGAGGAAGTGGTTCGCACCGGCGAGACCGAGGCCGACCGGCTCCGTCGCGAGGCCGAGGCACGCCGGGCGCGCGTGCAGGCCGCTTTCGAGAAGCTCCAGCTGGCGACCGTGCTCAGCGGCTCATCGCCGGTGGCGCGGATCAGCGGCGAGACGGTGCGCGTCGGCGACACCGTCGGCGAGTTCTTCACCGTCGTGGCCATCCACGACCGCTCGGTCGATCTGCGCGCCGACGGCCAG
>JBICHM010000279.1:0-9456 GCA_043101835.1 Phycisphaerales bacterium
GGCAGCTTGCCTGCCAGTGCTACCACATCTTCACAACCGCTCCCATGCTCGTTGTCTCGATCGACGAACATGGGAGCGGTTGTGAAGATGTGGTAGCACTGGCAGGCAAGCTGCCCGTGGCACCCGAGGCAGTCTCTCCCGTACCCTCCCCCCATGCGCGACCCCCGCCTCGACAAGCTCGCCGATGTCCTCGTCGGCTACTCCACCAAAGTGAAGCCCGGCGACCTCGTCGCCATCAGCGCCGACCCGATCGCCTTCCCCGGCGTGCGCGCGGTGTACGAGCGCGTGCTCAAGGCCGGGGGGCATCCCTTCTGGGTTCCCAAGAGCGATGAGCTGCTCGAATCGTTCTACGCCCACGCGACCGACGAGCAGCTGGCGTTCGTCAATCCGGTCTCGAAGTTTCAGGTCGAGCGGATGGATGTGCAGATCGGCTTCTGGGCGGAGACGAACACGCGCTCCCTGAGCCGCGTCGATGCGAAGCGCCAGGCGACGGCGTCGGCGGCGCGCAAGCCGATCTTCATGACCTTCATGGAACGCGCGGCGAGCGGCAGCCTCCGCTGGGTCGGCACGCAGTACCCGACGCAGGCGAGCGCCCAGGACGCCGACATGGGCCTCGATGCGTACGAGGACTTCGTCTTCCGCGCCGGCCTGCTGCACCTCGACGACCCCGCCGCGGCGTGGAGCGCCATCCGCGAGCGCCAACAACGCCTCTGCGACTGGCTCGCCCCGAAGCAAGCGCTGCGTTTCGTCGCCGAGGGCACCGACATCACCGTGCCCGTCGCCGGCGGGACCTGGATCAACTGCGCCGGCACGGAGAACTTCCCCGATGGCGAGGTCTTCACCGGCCCGCAGGGAGCGGACGGCGTCATCACCTTCACCTACCCCGCCGTGCACAACGGGCGCGAGGTGACGGGCGTGCGCCTCGAGTTCAAGGGCGGCCGGGTCGTGAACGCCAGCGCCGACAAGAACGAGGCGTTCCTGTTTGAGATGCTCGACATGGACGCGGGGTCGCGCACGATGGGCGAGATCGCCATCGGCACGAACTTCGCGGTGCAGGAGTTCACGCGCAACACGCTCTTCGACGAGAAGATCGGCGGCACCTTCCACATGGCCGTCGGCGCCGGCTACCCCGAAGCCGGCAACGCCAACGAGAGCGCGCTGCACTGGGACATGGTCTGCGACCTCCGCCGCGGCGGCCACATCGAGGCCGACGGCGAGGTGTTTCTGAAGGACGGCAGGTTCCTCAAGGACGGCTGGCCCGCACGCGCGTAGGGCGGCCTTCAGGCCGCCGGTTCGACGAGTTCCCGCGGCGTCTCGAGAAACCGCCCATCCTCGTCCACCTCACCCGCGTGCCCGTCGCGCAGGGGGACTACGAGGATGTCGGCGAGCTGGCGGGCGAGGCGGCGATCGATCCCCATCGGCGCACACGCATTCACTCCCGCGATGCGTCGGACTGGGCCTCCCGGGGCGCTGATCACTAAGGCAATGCCCTGCGTGTAGCGAATCGACCGGACGATCGGCAACCACGCGAGACCAGCCCACCGTGCGCCGAGGTTTGTTCGGATCAGCTCGACTGCCATGATCTCGCGACGGGCAACCTGCCTGTCGATGAAGTTCAGATCGAGCACGCCGTCTTGATCGACCGTCCCGGTCAGCAACACGCGCGGCTGACCTGTGACGCGATCAACGGCAGCCAGGAGGCAGAAGAACGCGAACAAGCCAAGCCCGATGGCGCCGCTGCCAGCGATCGCCGACGGCCAGTGGTGCGTTCGGAAACCGAACGGTCCCGGCTGGCCCGGCTGTCCTTCGAAGTACACCGGCAGGAAGAGCAGTGCGAATACAGTTCCAATCAGCGCGGCGCTGGGCAACATCATCCGCAGATTCGGTCCCAGGCGCGACCGACCAATCACAACAGGTCGTGAGTCATGGTCTCGCTCGACGACAAAGACCGATCCAAACCGCTCATGCGGCGACACACGCCATTGCCGCTTGATGAACGAACGCACATCGTGAGTTGCCTGTCGGAGTTGTAATTCAACCGGCGCGACGCATTCAGCTGTAGTGCGAATCTGATCCGGTGGACTGTGAAACACGCCCCGGCAATCCGTCTCATACCGCTCACCGTCGCGGCAGGGAATCGAGAGCGCCTTGGCCAGCCCATGAGCCAGTCGATGCTGCTTGCTTGCGCCGGTTCGGCCGCCGAGCAGAGGAACCCGCATGCTCTGCCCGTCGGCCAGGAGCACGACCGCGCTGATCCCGCAGTGGAGAACCGGCCCGATCGGTGGTGCGTAGGAAACGATTTCCACCGCCGCGATCGAGGCAGTCGGGACCGTCAACTGGTTCGGTCCAAGTGTGGCAACGCCGCCCGTCGCAGTCCTTGCATCGAAGATCGATCGCTCGTTGCGCTGCCCAACGAGCGCAGTTGCAACCGCAACGACGACCACGACGCCCATCATCAGCCAGAACACGACGACCGGAACGAAGGCCATCGATCCCGGCGGGTGCGAGGGCTGACCGCGGAGAACGAAGAAGTAGATTCCGATCGCGATGTACGCCGCGGGCGCAACCAGAAGAACGGCCATACGGCGCCAGAGCGACGCCCGAAGCACCACACGCCCTGGCCGCACGCGAAGCGTCAGGCCGAGGGGCGATGGTCGGCGCGTCCGGCGGCCTGAAGGCCGCCCTACGGCTCCGGCTTCACCCATCCCCTACCGCGCCCCCGGCGCCCACAGGTAATGGAACCCTGGGCGCTGGCGGAGGAAGGCCGCGACATCGGCGCCGAGGAGGCTGACATTCGCCGTCGCCAGCGGCGTGCCCGTGCGCTGCGTCGATGCGCTGTAGGGCGAGCCCACCGCGTCGATCTGCACGCCGGTGTAGGTGATCATCGATGCGCCGGTGACGCCGGCGAGTTCCTGAGCACGCGCATGCGCATCGCGCACGCTGCCGAGGCGGTCGATGAGGCCCATCTCGAGGGCGCGCTCGCCGATGAAGATGCGCCCGTCCGTCGCCGCGCCGATGTCCTGCAGGTTCGGGCGCTTCCGCACCACGAGGTTGCGGAATCGCGCGTACATGTCGTCCACCGTGCCCTGCAGGATCGCGTACTGCCCCTCGTCCATCGGCTCGAAGGGGTTGGCCATGTCCTTGTTGGGGCCGCTGGTCAGCGTGCGGCTTTCGACGCCGATCATCGCCATGCCTTCCGAGAAGTTCATCGTCTGGAAGAGCACGCCGATCGACCCGGTCGTCGTCGTCGGCATGGCCATGATCTCGTCGGCGGCGAGCGAGATGTAATAGCCGCCGCTGGTGGCGATCTCCCCCATCGCCACGACCACCGGCTTGCCGGAGCGTTCGCGGAAGCGCTCGATCTCGACATACATGATGTCGCTGCCGGTCACGGTGCCGCCGGGGCTGTTGATGCGCAGGACGACGGCTGCGACCGACGGGTCGTTCGCCGCGGCGTCGAGACGGCGCACCAGTTCGTCCACCGGATTCGGCCCGAGGCCGAAGAGGCTGGGCAGCGGGGCGTCGGCGATGAGGCCGTCGATGGAGATGAGCGCCACCTTGGCGCCGCTCGTGCCCGTGACGAGTGTCCGCTCGCGCAGGCGGTCGGGCGGCGGGTCGAGGTCGATCGTGAAGCGGCTCGGCAGGCACCCGCCCAGGAGGAGGCAGGCCAGCAGGAACGCGGCGGCGGTCAGTCGGTGCATCGGCGCAGTCTACCGGGCGGCCGGGTAGGTTCTGGCGCGATGGCCCGCCCCGCCCACATCCCGGTGCTCCTCGGTCAGGTGCTCGAGACGCTCGCCCCCCGACCGGGCGAGACGCTGCTCGACTGCACCGCCGGTCTCGGGGGGCACAGCGCGGCGATCGCGCCGCACCTCGGCCCGACGGGCACGGTCATCCTCGTCGATCTCGATGAGGCGAACCTTGAGAAGGCCGCGGCCCATGTGCGGTCGCTGCCGGAGGCCCCGGCGGTCGTGGCGCTGCACGCGAACTTCGCCGAGGCGCCGCGCCTGCTGGTCGAGCGGGGGCTGTCGGCGGACCTGCTGCTGGCGGACCTGGGGTTCGCGAGCAACCAGATCGAGCAGGCTGAGCGGGGGTTCAGCTTCCAGCGGGAGGGGCCGCTGGACATGCGCCTCGACCCCTCGCGTGGGCAGAGCGCGGCGGAGCTGATCGCGACCGTCAGCGAGGAGGAACTCGGCGAGATCATCCGGGATTTCGGCGAGGAGCGTCACTGGCGGCGCGTCGCCCGGAAAGTTGTCGCCGAGCGGGAGTTGCGGCCGATATCCACGACGCTCGAGCTGGCGCGAATCGTCCGCGCCGTCGTCGGGTCGGGCGGGCAACGCATCGATCCGGCGACGCGGACCTTCCAGGCGCTGCGCATCGCGGTCAACGACGAGTTGGGCAGCCTGGACGCCCTGCTCGAGTCGATCCGGCGCACCGCCAGCGGCGCCGCGCCCGCCGAGCGCTGGCTCGCCCGGGGCGCGCGGATCGCGCTCATCACCTTCCACTCGCTCGAGGACCGACGCGTGAAGCAGGCATTCGCGGATCTGACGACTCGGCGCCTCGCGACGGAGATCACGCGCCGCCCGCTGATCGCGACCGACGAGGAAGCCGCGAGCAACCCCAGGGCGCGCAGCGCGAAGCTGCGCGTCGTCCGTTTGAATGAATGATCCGGATCGCTCGACGCGACGCGCTCCGGCGCGGTACGCTCGGGCATCCTCTGCGTCGGGGCTGAAGGATCGGCCCCTCACCCAAGGATTGGCAGCGATCGACAACACGCATTGATTGCGACAGCACGGCAGGGACGCCGGCCTCATGACCAGAGAACACAAGCTCGCGCTCATCCTCGGCTTCGCGCTCGTCCTCGTGGTGGGAGTGCTCATCTCCGACCACCTCTCCGGCGCGCGCCAGGCCACCCTCGAGAGCATCCTCGACGACTCGGCCGCCGAGCCCCCCCTGCTCGCCGCCGGCCGCCCGTTGCCGACGTCGCCCCAGGCCGACCCTGGCCTGAACAGCGCCGAAGCGGAAGGCGACGTCTTCGCCAGCAACCAGACGCGCGAGCCCGAATCGATCGCGAGCGCTCCGGAGCGCCCCACGCCCCCGCCGGCGAACATCGTCACCGGCCAGCCGATCGACGACGAGCGACTCGCCCTCGCCGATCGCACCGACTCGCGCCCCTCGCTGAGCGTGGACGAACTCCGTCGCTACGCCAAGGAGCAGTTCGGGATCGAACTGACGCCGGTCACCCCGGCCGTCGGCATGACGACCGACGGACAGGGCCGGGACGAGACGCGCGAGCCTGCCCGCCAGTTCGAGTCACCGTCGCGCAGGACGAACTACCCGGCGCCCCGCCTCCACACGGTGCAGGCCGACGAGACGCTCTGGTCGATCGCCCAGCGCTACTTCGGCGATGGTGCGCTGCACGCACGTCTCGCGGCGTACAACAAGTCACGCCTGCCCGACCCCAGCGCTCTGCGCGTCGGCCTGACAATCCTGGTTCCCACGAAGGACGAACTGACCAGCGCCAGCGACGCCACCCTTGCCGCACGCGGCGCCGAGGCGAAGCCCCAGCCCTCGACCGCAGCGCCATCCCAGACCGCGTCGAAACCCGACGGGTCCGCGCGCGAGTACGTCGTCAAGAAGGGCGACACGCTTGGCGAGATCTCGATGGCGACCCTCGGCACCTCGAAGCGTTGGCGTGAGATCTACGACCTGAACACCGACCGCATCGACGACCCGAACAACGTCGTCGTCGGCACGCGTCTGCGTCTCCCGGCGAAGTGATCCCGCGCGTCTTCCGGGAGGCCCGCCGCCCATGCGCCCCGTTCCCGTTCGAGGCCATTCCGCACTCTGCCTGAAGCTTGCCGTCGTGCTGCTCGCCGGCGCGGGAACGGCCGCGGGCATGCTCTCGGTGCGTCAGGAGCGCATCAACGCGGCCTACGAACTGACCGAGTCCGTCGGACGCCGGGCCGATGTCGATCGGGCCATGCTCGCCCTGCGCATCGAGATCGCGCGGCGCACGACGCCCGAGGCCTCGCGACGCCTCGCGGAGTCTCTCGGCCCGCTGGGGCCGATCCTTCGCGACTGGTGTCCGCCGGCGCTCCGCGAGACGCAGATCGCCGCGTTGCCCATCCCGACCGATGAGGCGATCGACCCGTGAGCGCCGCATCGCGTGACGACCAGGCGGCCGATCGCGCGCGCATCGATCGCGTCGGCGTGGCGCTGCTCGTCTGCGTCACCGGCCTCTTCGCAGTTGTGCTCGGTCGCGTGGCGCAGTTGCAGATCGCGCCGCCGGCGGCGCTCGGCGAGTACATCGACGATCGCGTGACGACGCGGACCGACCTCGCCCCGCGCGGCGACCTGCTCGACCGCCGCGGACGCCTGATCGCCGCGACGCGCACGGGAGAGCGGCTGTTCATCGACCCGCACCGCTTCCCGCAGCCCTACGACCTCTCGATCGTGCGCCTCGCGTCCGAGGTCGGCCTCGACGCCGACATGGTCGGCCGCCGCCTCATGCCTCGGCTTGCCGAGAATGAGCGGCGCCTCCAGACGGGCGAGAAGCCGCTTCGCTATGTGTCGATCGGCGGCGTCCTCGATGACGCGCGCGCTGAGGCGGTGCGAGCGCTGGCGATGCCGGGCGTGCACCTCGAGCGGCGCAGCGTGCGCGAGACGCCGGGCGGCGACCTCGTTGCGCCGATCGCCGGCAAGGTCGGCATCGACCACGACGGCCTGCTTGGCGCCGAGTGGTCGTTCCAGGAGCGCCTGGAGCCCGAGCACGGCGCCCTGCGGTACATCCACGATGCGCGCGGGCGCGCCCTCTGGATTGAGGCCGGCGGGCTCGTGCCGCCCCATCGTGGCGACAGCGTGCGCCTCAGCGTCGACTTGGCCATCCAGGAGATCGCCACGCAGGAACTGTCGCGCGGCATGATCGACGCCGACGCCCAGGGCGGGCGCGTGATCGTCGCGGATCCCTCGACCGGCGAGATCCTCGCCATGGCGGACCTCGTGCGCGAGGCGGCCGGAACGATCGACGACGATCCGGCGCGACGGCGCGAACTCATGGAATCAGGCGCACGCTTCAAGGTGCTCCGACCCGATCCGGGACGCGCGGTGCACCCGGCACTCGGGCGCAACCGCTGCGTCGAGGATGTCTACGAGCCGGGCAGCACCTTCAAGCCCTTCATGTGGGCCGCGGTCACCGAACTTGGGCTGGTGCGCCCTGACGAAGTCATCGACACCGAGGGCGGTCGCTGGCGGACGCCCTACGGGCGCCCGGTCGTGGATTTCGTCGATCGCGACGAGCAGACCTGGCGCGAGGTGCTGGTCAACTCGTCGAACATCGGCATGGTGAAGATCACCGATCGGATGACCGACCGGCAGATGCAGCTTGCGATCCGCAAGTTCGGGTTCGGTGCAAGGACGAACGTCGGTCTTCCAGGCGAGGCGGTCGGGCTCGTCACCGATGCGAAAGACTGGACGAAGTACACACGCACGAGTGTGGCGTTCGGCTACGAGGTGGCGGTGACGCCGGTGCAGATGGTGCGTGCTTTCAGCGCCTTTGCAAGGGCGGATCGCTTCGCCGGTGCGCTGCCGCGCCTGCGCCTCGTCGCCGCGACCGAGCGCGAGCTCACCGCCGACCCGATCGTGCGCGTCGTCCCCGACTGGGTGGCGCACCTGACGCGTGAGAGCATGCGGGGCGTGGCCGAGGTGGTCGACAAGCGACTGCTTCGCGAGGGGTTCTTCGAGCGCGAGCCGCAGTACACGATGTTCGGCAAGTCCGGCACGGCCGAGATCGCCAGCCCGTTCAGCCGCGGGTATCTCGAGAACCAGCATGTGTCGTCGTTCCTCGCCGGGGCGCCGGCGGAGGATCCGCGCATCGTCGTGCTGGTGATCATCGATGACCCATCGCCCGACCTCGTGCGGCGTGATCGGCACACCGGCTCGTGGACCGCCGGGCCGGTGGTGCGGCGCATCACCGACCGCACGCTCGCCTACATGGGCGTGGCGCCGTCGGCCGATCCGCTCGGCAAGGAACGCGCAGAGCGCGCTCAGGCGTCGGCCGTCGCCGACTGACCGGCGACGCGCCGCTCGACTTCATCGCGAAATCGATTCACAAGCGCGTCTTTGACCGCGTCCATCGTCGGGCAGGCGTCGCCCAGTTCGTTGGCGAGGCTGGTGACCGGTCGCCCCTGCAGACCGCAGGGTACGATCAGGCCGAAGTGGGACAGATCAGTCGTCACGTTGAGCGCGAGGCCGTGCATCGTCACCCACCGGCGCACGCGCACGCCCATCGCGCAGATCTTTGAGCCGCCCCCGGCCCTGTTCCCGACCCAGACGCCTGTTGCGTCGGCGTCGCGGTCCGCCTCGACGCCGAAGCCGCGGCAGACATCGATGACGACCGCCTCGAGCGCTCGCATGTACGCGTGCAGGTTCAGGCCGAGGCGATTGAGATCGAGGATCGGGTAGACGACCAGCTGGCCGGGGCCGTGGTAGGTGATGTCGCCGCCGCGATCGGTCTCGGCGACGGTGACGCCGAGTTCGGCAAGTCGCGCTTCGCCGGCGAGCAGGTGCGTGCGCGCAGTCGGGCGCTTGCTGATCGTGATGACGGGCGGGTTGTGCTCGACGAGCAGGAGAACCCCCGCCGGACCGTCGCCTGCGGAACGCGCCGCGAGGATCTCGTCACGATGATCACACTGCGCGTCGTACGCCTGTTCGTAGGGCATACGCCCGAGATCGACGATCCGGAGCGGTGCGGGGCCATTGCCGAGTTCGGGCTGGGCGTTCGACATGCGGTGGAACTCTAGGTCCGATTCCGACGCCGGAACCGGGGGTTTATGCCCGTCGTATAGCGAGGTGTCCACCCGTTCCCCGCGTGCGCGGCGTGCGAGCCGCTTCCCCTCGGCGCGGGCCGACACGGATCGCGCTGCGGTCCCCCCGGCCCGCGCCGAGCACTCGCGGGCCAACCGCTTCAGCGTGCGTGCTTCGCCACCATGGCCTCGGCGTAGACCTGCGCGCACTTCGTCGCGGCGCCCTCCCAGGTCAGGCTTCGTACCTCAAGAGCGCCGTGCTGGCGCAGCGTGCGGCTCAGGGGGGCGTGGCGCAGCACCGCCAGGATGCGATCGGCCATGGCGTCGATGTCCCAGAAATCCACCTTGAGGCAATGGGTCAGCACCTCGCTGACGCCGCTCTGACGACTGATGATCGCCGGCACATCGTGGCTCATCGCCTCGAGCGGCGCGATGCCGAAAGGCTCACTGACCGACGGCATCACGTAGCAGTCAGCCATTCGGAAGACGCGCGCCACATCACCGCCTCGCAGGAAGCCGGTGAAGAGCACCTTGTGGCCGATGCCCAGGTGCGCCGCCTCGTCGATCATGCGCAGCGCCATGTCGCCCGAACCGGCGACGACGAACTTCACGTTCTCGACCTTCTCGAGCACGCGCTTGGCCGCGCGGATGAAGT
>JBICHM010000280.1:0-5068 GCA_043101835.1 Phycisphaerales bacterium
CTGCAACACCGACGCGTGCCCGACCGGCATCGCGACGCAGGACCCAGCCCTCTACAAGGGCCTCGTCGTGCCGACCAAGGCCGAGCGTGTCTTCAACTTCCATCGCGGGACGATCCGGGCGTATCTCGAGCTCATCGCGGCGATGGGCCTCGCCCGGCCGGAGGACATTCGGCCCGAGCATCTCTCGCGGCGCGTGGAGGACGATCGCGTCCGATCCTTCCGCGATCTGTATGACTCGGTGTCGCCGGGGCAGCTGCTCACGATCGACGGGGTGCCGCAGGATCTTCGTCACGACTGGGAGGCGGCCTCGGCGGAGGTCTTCGCTTGAACGATTCTCGGGACGATCGGCACACGCCGCCGGCTCGGCGGCGCCGATAGCGTGAGGGGACGCCCTCCATGAGCCGATTCAATGACCCCCGCCATCTCGAGACCCAGCTGGCTCGCGCCCACGAGGGCGGGCTCGTGCTCGACCGGGACCGCGCCTGCAAGAAGTGCTCGTACGACCTCAGCGGGCTGCGCTACGGCGCGCGCTGCCCGGAATGCGGCACGGTGATCCGGTACGGGCGCTCGATGATCGTGCCGGTGCGCGACCGGATGCAGGATGCGCCGGTGTGGTACATCCGGCTGGTCGAGGCGGGCTTCGTGAGCATGGCGGCGGGGAGCCTGGGAGTGATCGCCATCGCGCTGGCGGTCGCCGGTCGGCTGCCGTGGCTGCTGGAGAACGGCGGCGCGATCACGGCGATGCTTGTGCTCGCCGGCGCGTGGCTCTCAGGCGTGGGCGTGCTGTGCGCGCCGAAGCCCAGCACCGAGCGGGTGGAGCGCACAGCGCACGACGACCTGTGGTGGAAGGTCGGGGCCGGCGCCTCGCAGTCGCTCTGGTTCGCGGCGCCGCTGCTGGCGATGGCGCCGGATTCGTCGATCGCCATCGCCGGGCGCCCGCTGGATCTGCTCGCGGCCTGGGGGTGCGTCGCGCTCGCGCTGTGCGGGCTGCTGCCGGTCGCGTGGCTCGGCGCCGGATTCCACGAATGGATGCAGGACGACGACGGCGCCGGAAAATCGCGCCGGCGCGCCTGCTGGTTCATCGGCGTCGCGGCGTTCCTGCTCCTCGGGGGCACGTTGCGCGTGCCGCTTGGCATCCCCATTGTCAGCGTGCTGCTGGGCGGGTTCGATTTCCTGCCGGTCATCGCGGCGTGGCTCGCGCTGACGCTGCTCTGGTCGCTGGTGGCGCTGGCGCGGATGGCGTCGTGGTCGGTCACCCTCAAGCGGACGGACGAGGCGCGCACCGAGCGCCTGCGCGTTCGGCGCGACGCGGAGACCGCGGCGGAGCACGACCGACTCGCCAACGCGCCGATCGAGCCGCCCCCGACCTATGCGAAAGCGCCCGTGCCGAAGTCGCAGTCGGGCCACGCGGGGCCGGATCGGGTGGCGGGGTCGGAGTGGCGCCGGTAGCCTCCGGGCGTGAACGCACCTGAGAACCAGAGCGGGCGCACGTTGCGGTGCGCGGTCGTCGGAGTCGGCCGGATGGGCCGGCATCATGCGCGTGTCTACAGCGAGGCCGACGGGGTGACGCTCGTCGGCGTCGTCGACGCCGATGAGGAACGGCGCGAGAGCGTGGCCGAGGCTCGCGCGTGCCGCGCGTTCGCGACCGTCGAGGACCTCCTCGAGGCCGGCGTCGACGCGGTGAGCGTGGCGGTGCCGACGGTTGCGCACCTGAAGGAGGCGAAGCCGCTGCTTGAGGCGGGGGTGGCGTGTCTCATCGAGAAGCCGCTCGCGCCGGACGCCGACGAGGCGGAGAAGATCGCCTCGATCGCCGAGGCGTCGGGCGCGGTGCTGCAGGTGGGTCACATCGAACGCTACAACCCGGCGGTGCGGGCGCTGCGCCGGCGGAAGGCCGACGACGGGTCGCCCGAGATCGTGCCGCGCTTTATCGAGGTGCATCGCGTCAGTCCGATGACCTTCCGCAGCCTGGATGTGTCGGTCGTCTTCGACATGATGATCCATGACCTGGACGTGGTGCTTATGCTGATGGGCGGGACGGAGCCGGTGGAGGTGCAGGCGGCGGGCGTGCCGGTGATCACCGAGCACGACGATGTCTGCAACGCGCGACTGACCTTCGAGCGTCCGCAGGGCGTGTGTGTCGCGAATATCACGGCGTCGCGTCTGGCCTTCAAGACGGAGCGCAAGACGCGGATCATCGCCGACGACGCCTACGTGAGCATCGACTACGCCAAGCGCGCCGGCGTGCTGATCCGGCGGACGGCGAATGCGGCGCAACTCGACGAGGTCCGGGACGCCTTGCGCCACGGGAAGGACCTTTCGGACCTCGACTACGGCACGCTGGTCCACACTGAGGACCTGCAGGTCGCCGACGCCGACCAGCTGGAGCTCCAGATCGGGGAGTTCCTCGAGAGCGTCCGGACGGGGCGCCGGCCGGATGTGGACGCCCGGGCGGGCTTCGCTGCGGTCAAGACCGCCGAGCGGATCGAGGCGGCCTCCAGGGCGATCCGGAAGCGGGGCTGACGCGCCGCCTTCGGCCTGTGCGGCCCGGCGAGGACGCGGCTACACTTTCGACCCGTTTGCCCCGCGCCGGCCCGGCCCGGGGCGTCGATGGACCGACACAGGAGCGACCTGCCCGTGGCGAAGACCTTCCGCTGCCGCCTGATCACCCCCCAGGCTCGCGTGCTCGACGAGGACGCGTCCTACGTCCAGATCCCCTTGCACGACGGCTCCGCGGGCATCCTGCCCCGGCGCGCCGCAATGCTCGGCAAGCTGGGCCTGGGCGAGCTGCGCGTGGACTTTCCCGCCGGCGGGAGCCGGTCGTACTTCCTCGATGGCGGCTTCGGCCAGATGGTCGGCGACAGCCTGACCATTCTCGCCAAGGACGCCATCCCGGCCGAGCGCCTCAGTGAGCAGGACGCGAAGGCGGAACTCGCCGAGGCCGAGGCGCGCAAGCCCTCCGGCGCCGACGACGCGGCGAAGATCAGCCACGATCGCGCTCGCGCCCGCCTTAAGCTGCGTCTCGCGCAGGCGACAGCCAAGGCCGGCATCTGACAAGAGCCGCGGGCGCAAGCACGCGGGCAAGCGTCCATCCTCGCAGAAGTCGTCGGGCTCTCGGTGCGCGCCCGCCGAGCGGCGGCTCGCTGCGCTCTCGGCTGACCAACACCCTCACCCCAGCCCTCTCCCGCGGTGCGGAAGAGGGAGCGGATGTCAGTCGATATTCACGATCTTCCGGAACGCCGCGCAGCGGGTTTCGATCTCGTCGCGCGTAAGCGTGCGGAGTCGGTCGAGGCTGAACGACTCGATCGTGTAGGACGCGAGCACGGTGCCGAGGGCGAGGCCGTGGCGGACAGTCTCGAATGCCGCGGCGGGCGGGCCGCCGTTGCCGCCTCGGGTGGCGTGGATATGCGCGACGTGGCCCATGAGGCCCCCGGCGAAAGAATCACCGGCGCCGGTGGGGTCGATGACGGTTTCGGTGGGGAAAGCCGGGAGCGCGCCGACGCCGTCGCGATGGACGAGCAGCGCGCCGTGCTCGCCCTTCTTGATGACGGCGAAGGTGGGGCCCATCTCGAGGATGCGCTTGCCGGCAGTGAGGGCGTTGGATTCCTCGGTGAGCTGACCGGCCTCCTGATCGTTGAGCACGACGCCATCGACCTTTCCGAGCAGCTCGACGAGTTCATCGCGCGCGGTGTTGATCCAGAGGTCCATTGTGTCGCAGACCGCCAGTTCGCGCCCGGGGAACTGCTCGAGCAGGCCCAGCTGCACCGCGGGGTGCGTGTTGGCGAGGAAGACGTATTTGGAGTCCGCGTAGGCGCCGGGGACACCGGGGGGCGCCTCCTCCAGCACGCCCAGCTCGGTGAAGAGCGTGTCGCGGACATTCATGTTCTCGTGGTACTTCCCGCCCCAGCGGAAGGTCTTCGAGCCTTTGCGGATCTCGAGGCCGTCGAGGCAGAGGTTCGGGAAGGACTTCAGCGTGGCGTGGTGGCCGTCGGGCAGGTCGTCGCCGGCGGCGGCGACGAGGCGGACCTTCTCCGGGGTCAGGAACGACGCCGCGGCGGCGAAGTAGGAGGCCGAGCCGCCCAGGACTTCTTTCGCCTCTCCGGTGGGGGCGTGGACGGTGTCGATGCCGATGGTGCCGGTGACGATCAGTGGCATGCGCCGGGGCCTCCTGCAAAGAGCCGAATCGGAAGGGAGAGGACTGTAGGGCGCCGCCGGAGTCGCGCCCACCGGCGCCCGCGTTGCGCAACGCTACGCTTGTCGCCATGAGCACAGACGCGAGGTCAGATCGTCCGGTCGTCACCCGCTTCGCCCCGTCGCCGACGGGGCGCCTGCACATCGGCGGCGCCCGGACGGCGCTGTTCAACTGGGCGTTGGCGCGCGGCGCCGGCGGGACGTTTCTCCTGCGCATCGAGGACACCGATCAGGCGCGCTCCAGCGACGCCTCGACGCGCCAGATCCTCGAATCGCTGTCGTGGCTCGGCATCGACTGGGACGAAGGGCCGGAGTTCGACGCCGACGGCCGGCGCCTCGGCGGCGATGCGCGCGCCGTCGGGCCGTTCCACCAGAGCGAGCGGCTTCACCTCTACAGAGGCGCCTGCGAGCGTCTACTCGAGAGCGGGCGCGCCTACCACGCCTTCGAGACGCCCGAGGAGCTCGACGCCAAACGCAAGGAAGCGATGGCGCAGAAGCGCCAGTACCGGTACGACCGGGCGGCCCTGGAGATCCCCGAGGCGGAGCGCGTGCGCCGCGCCGCATCGGGGGAGTCGCATGTGATCCGCTTCCGCATGCCCGACGAGCCGGTGGTCGTGCGCGACGCCATCCGGGGCGAGGTGACCCTGCAGCCGGAAGACCTCGAGGACTTCGTCATCGTGAAGGCCGACGGCTTCCCGACCTACCACTTCGCGGTGGTCATCGATGATGCCGGCATGGGCGTGACGCACGTCGTGCGCGGGCAGGAGCATCTCTCCAACACGCCCAAGCACGTGGCGCTGCAGGCGGCGCTCGGGTATTCGACGCCCACCTACGCCCACCTGCCGCTGATCTTCAACCAGGACGGATCGAAGATGTCGAA
>JBICHM010000281.1:0-19803 GCA_043101835.1 Phycisphaerales bacterium
CGTGTACCTGCTGGCGTTCGAGCTCTCGAACGCCAGCGCCGGCCTGACGCCGAGCGAGCCGTATTACATCGTCTACAACTACAATCGCACGCAGACCGAGCAGGACGAGGCCATCCAGTGGGTGCGCGACACGCTGCTGGCCACCGCGCCGACGCCCGACCTCAACGGCGACGGCGTGGTCGAAGGCGCGGACCTCGGCCTGCTGCTCGGCGCCTGGGGCGCGTGCGCCGGCGCCTGCCCGGCCGACCTCAACGGCGACGGCGTGGTCGACGGCGCCGACCTCGGCCTGCTGCTGGGGGCGTGGGGCTGATGCGCTAGCGGATGTCGACGACGATCTTCAGTTCGCCCGGCTCGTCGATGCGCTGGAAGGCGAGCGGAGCCTGCTCGAGCGCAACCCTGCGCGTGATGAGACCCTCGACCGACACGCGTCCACGCGCGAGCAGATCGACCGCGCGTCCGATCGGCGCGCGCCGTGAGCCGAGGATCTCGATCTCGCGATCGACGACGACGGCGAGATCGAGGGCTTCGTCAGGCGGCACGCCCTGGAGGACGAGCGTCCCGCGCGGACGAAGCATGCGCAGCGCCGTGCGCGCGCCGCGCGCCGAAGCGGTGCAATCGATGACGACGTCCTGATCGGCGCGCTGGCCGGCCTCTTCGACGTGGCGCGCCGTGACCCCGAGTCGTTCGCACGCGTCGAGCGCCGGCTTCGCGCCGCTGACAAGCCGGACGGAGGCGTTGATGCCGGCGACAACTTGCGCGGTGAGCACCGCCTCCGCGCCGGCGCCGAGCACCGTGACGAACGCGCCGTCGCGCCCCGCGATGCGCTCGGCCGCCTGCACCGCGGCGCTGATCGCCACCGCGAAGACGCCCGCGTCGTCGGGCACGCTCTCGGGGAGCGGCGCAAGATTGGATGCCGGAACGACGACCCACTCGGCCAGCGCGCCGTCGCGCCCGTCAACGCCGATCACCTTGCGCGAGCGGCAATGCAGCGCGAGGCCCGAGCGGCACATATCGCAGGCGCCGCAG
This sequence comes from Phycisphaerales bacterium, assembly GCA_043101835.1. Lineage (GTDB taxonomy): Bacteria > Planctomycetota > Phycisphaerae > Phycisphaerales > UBA1924 > JBICHM01. The sequence continues at coordinate 1,027 of JBICHM010000281.1, forward strand.
ACCACGTCCGGTGCACACGCGACGCGCCGTCCCACGATCGACGGCGCATGCTGCCCTTCCACGTGCTCGACCACACCCACGAACTCGTGCCCGAGGACGCGCGGCGATTTCTCAGGGTTGCCGAGCCCTGCCCGATCGAGCGCCGAAAGCCCGACGACCACCGGGCGCACGAGCGCCTCGCCGGGACCCGGTCGCGGGGCGGCGCGATCGCGGTCGATGCGCACCTGCGTTCCGTCGAGCACACAGGCGCGCATCAGCCCGGCCCGCCTCCCGCCGCCGGCTGTTCGGGCTCGACCCCGACCGGCTGCGAAGCGATCTCATTCGGCGGCGTGCGCCAGGGGAGGATCTTTTCGGTGAACGTGGGATCGCGCTGGAAGACCGGATACTCGTAGGGGGCGCCGTCGGCGAAGAGGTCCTGCGTGTCGCCGACCCAGGCGAGCCACGCTGCGGTCTCCAGGCCGAAGTCCTGTCCGGTCAGGGTCGTGAGCGAAGCGACCGCGGCGTCGTTCACGCGCAGCAGCCTGTCCTGCAGCGCACCGATCAGACCCTGCACGACGCGGAACTGCTGGTATTGCCCGAGGGCGGTCGCCGCGAGCGCGCGAACATCGCCGTCCTCCTCGCGCGCAACGTCAACGGCGCGGAGCAGCGTCTCGACGACGTTCGGATCGTGGATGCGCTGCAGCGCTCGCGCCGCTTCGCGCCGAACGAGCACCGACTGATCGCGCTCAAGCGCCGTGGCGAGCGCCGGCGCGTCCTCGACGCGCCCGTGCAGCGAGAGCGCACGAGCCGCGGCGGCGCGGACGCCGGCGTCCTCGTCGTCGAGCGAGATGCGATAGAGATTCAGATACACCCGCTCGCCGCCGAAATACGCGCCGGCGAGCGTCAGGATGCCGCGCTGTCGCTTATCAGGGTCGAAGGGATCGGTGGCCCAGGCGGCGACCTCGGCGGGCGAGGGCGGCGCGAAGACCTCCAGGATGCTCTCGCCCTGGCCGCGCTGGCTGCCGCCGACGAGATTGTCGTTGTCGGCGCAGCCGATCAGGCCGCCCGGCGCACAGAGGCCGACGAGCGCAAGCATGCGCAGACACGGGATGGATCGTTGCAGCCGGATCACGCGCCCACGAATATAGCCGCACGACGCCCGGACACACGCTGGAGCGCCCCCCGATCATGCCGACCACCGCCCCACCCCCGCCCAGCGATCTGGTCGATGCGCTCGGCGCGGCTGAGCGCATCTGTGTCTTGACCGGCGCCGGGGTGTCGGCCGAGAGCGGCGTGCCCACCTTCCGCGACGCGCGGACCGGCCTCTGGGCGCGATACGACCCCATGGAACTGGCCACGCCGGAGGCATTCGAGCGTGACCCGGCGCTGGTGACCCGCTGGTACGACGGGCGCCGCACCGCCCTCCGCGCCTGTACACCGAACCCGGGGCACGATGCGCTGGCGCGCCTCGAGCGAGCGCAGACCGATCGGGGGCGCGTCTTCACCCTCGCGACGCAGAATGTGGACCGCCTGCACCAGCGTGCGGGAAGCCGGCGCGTGCTGGAGTTGCACGGCTCGATCTGGGAGTGGTGGTGCGTCGCCTGCGCGGCGTCCTATGAGGAGCGTGGCGAATCGTTCGGCGAGCACCCGCCGCGCTGCGCCTGCGGCGGGCTGCGCAGGCCGGGCGTGGTGTGGTTCGGCGAAGTCCTTCCGACCGACGCCATCGAGGGCGCCGCGGCGGCGGCGCAGGCCTGCGACCTCTTCCTTGTGATCGGCACGAGTTCGCTCGTCTACCCCGCGGCCGGGCTCGCCTCGCTCGCGCAGGCGTCGGGCGCAAAGGTCGTGGAGATCAACTCCGACGCGACGCCCCTGACCGAGTCGGCGGACTGGTCGATCCGCGCTCGCTCCGGCGCGTTCCTGCCGGCGCTCGTCGATCGCGCGTTCCCCGATTGATCCCGTCCGGATCAGCCGGTGACCGCGGACTGGGGTTCGAGCGATTCGACGCCGATCGACTTACGCGCCCGCGCGATTCGTTCGAGCAGGCTCGGCGCCTGCGCGGGGTCAGCGGGATCCTCGCGGCGCATGTGCCGCTCGATGTAGACCCGCTCTGCGCGCGTGCGCTCGCGGAGCCACACGAAGGCGTCGATCTGGTCCTGGTCGCGCTGGGCGCCGGCCGTCTGCATGCCCGCCCAGAGCGCCGACTGCGCCTCGGCGAGCATGTGGTAGATTTCGCTGACCTGCTCCTCAGGAATGCCGGAGCGCTCCTGAATGGCGTCGCAGAGTTCGGTGGCGCCGGAGAGCGCCTCGTAGACGAGGGCGAGCTGCTCGTAGATGGCGTCGGCCGCGTCAGCGCTCTGCTGGAGCATCCAGAGCCAGCAGCCGCGCATCTCGCGCGCCCTGGCGATGAGGTCCATGTCGGCGGCTCGAAGCGCATCGTCGCCGGCCTCGCCGTCGCGCTGGTGCTCGCGCCGGCGCAGCACCCAGCGGCACGCCTCGGCCTTCAGTCGCGAGCGACTCGCAACGAGCGAGAGTTCGATGGGCGTGCGATCGGCGCCGTCGTTCGCGTCCGTCGCGGCGTCGTGGAGCCACGAGGCAAGCGTTCGCATGGCGTCTCGCACGCGCGGATCGCGCCCGGCGGCGTCTTGCAGCGCTGACCCGACCCGCAACCACGCGTCGGCGACGCTCCCATGCGCGCCCGCGCGGCTTCGCGATGCGCCCTGATGCGCATCGTCGTGATTCAACTGGGACATCCCTACCCCCTCGGAAGTACACATTGGCTTCCCCGGCTCCTCATACAACTCGGGCTGCCGACGGCTGCCGTTCTCCCTGCCCTTTTCCTCACTTCGAGCGCGACCCCGCGCCGGTTCCGTCGCGCGCCGCGCTGTTCAGCCTCCGTTCGGCGTCCCCGGCGCCCGCATGTAGAGGTGCAGCGCCATCCCCCCGTACTCGTGGGTCTCCGGTCCCGCGGCGCCGGGGAGCGCCAGCTCGGCGCCCCGCAGCGGCCAGGGCGTGCGGACAACGGCGAAGCCCGCCGGATCGAGTCGCGCCACGACCTGTTCGACCTGCGCGAGCACGCGCCGGCGGCGCGCCCCATCCTGCATGAGCACATAGGGCGGGTCGAAGAAGGCAAGGTGCACCGGCGACGGGCACCGGGCAAGGGCGCCGGCCCCGAGGGCGTCGCCGACGACCACCTCGCACCGGTCGGCAACGCCGAAGGCGTCGATGTTCCTGCGCAGCGCCGCGGCGACGCGCTTGTCCTTCTCGACCATGACGACGCGCGCGGCGCCGCGACTGACCGCCTCGAGTCCCATCGTCCCAACTCCGGCGAAGGCGTCGAAGACGGTCGCGTCCTCGAAGTGCCCGCGCAGGATGTTGCAGAGAGCCTCCTTGACGCGGTCGGGCATCGGGCGCGACGCTGCGGTGTCGGGCGGCCCCTCGAGGAGCCGTCGCTTCAGTTCGCCGCCGGTGATGCGCATGGGGCGATCGAAGGCGACCGGAACAGGATCGTCAAGGCTGGCGTTCGCCGGCAGGAGGCCCTCATGACCTGGATTGAGACGATCGAGCCCAACAACGCCGAGGGACGGCTTCGGGCGCTCTACGCGCGCGTCAGCAACCCCGACGGCACGGTGGATCGGGTCATGCAGATCCACTCGCTGAGCCCCGATTCGCTGCACGGGCACTTCGAGGTGTACGTCGCGGCCATGCACCGGGCCTCTCCGCTGTCGCGAGCCGAGCGGGAGCTGGTCGGCGCGTTCGTCAGCCAGCTCAACGGCTGCGAGTACTGCCTGCAGCACCACGCGGCGGGCCTTCGCCGGCTGCTGCCTGCCGAGCGGGCTTCCGTGGCTGATGCGCTCGCCGACGGTCGCGACCCGCGCGCCCGGCCATCGGTCGTCTCCGAGCGCGAGGCCGCGATGCTGGCCTACGCGGAGCGCCTAACGCGATCCCCGGGCGAGGCGGCGCTCTCGTGGGTGGAGGACCTCCGGGTCGCCGGGCTGACGGATCGGGAGATCCTCGACCTGGCCTGCGTGGTCGGCTACTTCTGCTACGCCAACCGGGTGGTGCTGGGCCTTGGCGTGCGCCTGGAGGACGAGGGCGTGGGGCAGCACCCCACGCTGCCGGATTGACCCCCTGAGCCGGGGCGTCCACCGGTTGTGCGGGGCGTGCGCGGCCCATACAGTCGCCGACTCGCATCGCCCGGCGCCGGGGAGGAGCCTCGCCGGGCTGCACGCACCACCCATCGGGACGCACGAGCCCGCGGAGCTAGACGACGATGAACGAGGGCCTGTTCACCTCCGAGTCGGTGTCCATGGGGCACCCGGACAAGGTCGCCGACCAGATCTCCGACGCCATCCTCGACGCGATGCTCGCGCAGGACCCCAAGTCGCGCGTCGCCATGGAGACGATGGTCTCCACCGGCATGGCGGTCGTCGCCGGCGAGGTGACGAGCGAAGCCTATGTCGAGATTCCCCAGATCATCCGCGAGACGGTCAAGGAGATCGGCTACACCGAGCCGGCGATGGCCTTCGACTACGAGACCTGCGCGGTGCTCACCAGCATCAAGCAGCAGGCGCCGGAGATCGCCATGGGCGTCGACACCGGCGGCGCCGGCGACCAGGGCATGATGTTCGGCTACGCCTGCCGCGAGACCGACCCGCTCGACGCCGATGCGCTCATGCCGATGCCCATCTTCATCGCCCACCGCCTCGTGGAGCGCCAGGCGAAGGTGCGCGTCGACAAGACTATCGAGGGCCTGCGCCCCGACGCCAAGAGCCAGGTGACCCTCGCCTACGAGAACGGCAAGCCGACGCGCGTCGAGACGGTCGTCCTCTCGACCCAGCACGCGCCGAAGTGGACCGGCAAGGCGCAGCAGGCGGAGCTGAAGCAGCAGGTCATCGAGCACATCCTCAAGCCCGTGCTCGCCGACATGTGGCGCGACGACATCACCGTGCATGTGAACCCGACCGGCGGCTTCGAGCTCGGCGGGCCCCACGGCGATGTCGGCCTCACCGGGCGCAAGATCATCGTCGACACCTACGGCGGCATGGGCCGCCACGGCGGCGGCGCCTTCAGCGGCAAGGACCCGACGAAGGTCGATCGCTCCGCGGCGTACATGGCGCGCTATGTCGCCAAGAACATCGTGGCCGCGGGCCTCGCCGACCGCTGCGAGGTGCAGCTCTCCTACGCCATCGGCGTCGCCGAGCCCACGAGCGTGCTCGTGGACACCTTCGGCACCGCGAATGTCGATCCGGCGAAGATCTCGAAGGCCGTGCGCAATCACTTCCAGCTGACGCCCAGCGGAATCATCGAGTCGCTCGGCCTGCGCAACCCGATCTACCGCACGACCGCGCGCCACGGCCACTTCGGGCGCAAGCCCGGCGACGGGACCTTCCTCTGGGAGCGCACCGACAAGGCCGAGGCGCTCAAGAAATCCTGCTCCTGACGCGCCTCACGCGGCGTCGTTGCGGATGAAGCCCCGCCCCTCGACGAAACGGGCGTCCATCCCGTCCATCGGGTAGTGCGACTGCAACGCCTCGGCGAGCGCGCCGGGCGCGGTCAGCACGAAGTACGCCGGCGACTCGACATGCCGGATCGCAAACCGCAGCGCGCGCGCAAGGTGGCTCGTCGTCGTCACGAAGACGACCTCGGAACCCTCGACGCGCAGCGGCATGAGGCGGAACTGCCAGGCCTGGCGACGGTCGATGAGCGCGAGCGCATCGGCTGTGGGGGCCTCGGCGCGCGGGTCGATCTGCTCGGCGAAGATGGCGTACTGCTCGGCCCAGGCGTCCTCGACCTCGGGCTCGCCGATGCCGAAGAGTTCCTCCGCGAGCGCGCCGAAGGCGCCGCCCCGCTCGAGCTGCTCGGTGAGAATCGCCTCGACCTGCTCCTCGGTCAGCAGGCCCTTGCGGACCATCAGTTCGCCGATGCGCATCGCATGCTCCCGGTGGGGCGGCTCCGGCGACGCGCCGGGGCGCCGCTCCCGACGCCGGCCCGCCACTGCAATCGGGTGCAACCCGTCGCCACTGGCGCGCATCGCCGGAAACCCCGGCGCTGGGCGCACGCCTGTGCGCACGGGGTCGGCCCTGCGGGTTCGCGCGATCGTGCGCGCGACTCGCGCTCGTTGATCGCTTGACCACGGCGCGCAACCCCGGCGCCCGGCTCCGCCGCAGCCTCTTCCCGGACCCTGCGGTAGGATCGAAGCCACTGCCATGCCCGACGACGCCCTCACCGCCGATCTCCGCGACCTCGACGACCTCCCCCGCCTCGCCGGGGCGCTCGGCGAGCGCATCCGGCGCGTGGTCGTCGGCCAGCGCGAGGCGATCGACCACCTCACCGTCGCGACACTCTGCCAGGGGCACACGCTGCTCGTCGGCGTGCCGGGGCTCGCCAAGACGCTGCTGGTGCGCACGCTCGCGGGCGCCGTCGATCTCGACTTCCGGCGCATCCAGTTCACGCCCGACACGATGCCGTCGGATGTGATCGGCGCCGAGCTGCTCGAGACCGACCCCGAGACCGGCCGTCGCGCGCTGCGCTTCGCGCAGGGGCCGGTCTTCACGAATGTGCTGCTGGCCGACGAGGTGAACCGCACCCCGCCGCGCACGCAGGCGGCGCTGCTCGAGGCGATGAGCGAGCGCCAGGTGACCGTCGGCGGTGAGACGCGTGCGCTGCCCGACCCCTTCCTCGTCGTCGCGACGCAGAACCCCATCGAGCAGGAGGGCACCTACCCCCTGCCCGAGGCGCAGCTCGACCGCTTCATGTTCGCCCTGCGCCTCGCGTACCCGAAGCCCGCCGAGGAGCTGCGCATCGCGCTTGAAGCCGATGCGATCGAAGACCGGGCGCGCACGATCGAGCCGATCGCCGATGGCGCGCAGCTGCGCCGCCTGCGCTCGCTCATCGGGCAGGTTCCCGTCAGTGACCATGTTGCCGAGTACGCCGTCAGCATCGTGCGCGCGACGCGTCCGGACGACGACCTGTGCCCGGCGCCGGTGCGGAGGCTGATCCGCTGGGGCGCGGGGCCGCGCGCCGGGCAGGTGCTGCTGATGGGCGCCCGCTGCCTCGCGGCGATGGAGGGCGAGCCGACGCCCGGCGCCCACCATGTGCGCCGCATCGCGCCGGCGGCGCTGCGCCACCGGATCGTGCTCTCCTACGCCGCGGCGGCGGATGGGGCCGACGCCGACGACATTGTCGAACGCATCGTGCGCGACACGGCGCAGCCGACTTACGACTGAACCCGAACCCAGGCGCGCCGGGCCGGTATCCTTGCACGCATGCGTTCCCGGGGATTCACGCTCATCGAACTGCTCGTCGTGGTGGCGATCGTCGCGCTGCTGCTCGGGCTGCTGCTGCCCACGCTCGCCGGCGCGCGGCGCGAGGCGATGGTCATCCGGGGCGCGGCGAACCTGCAACAAATCGGCATCGCGCTGCAGTCGTACACCACCGACCACGACCGCACCCTGCCCCAGATGCGCCTGCTGCCGAACGGCACGGAAGGGACAGGGCCGGTGTCGGCGATCTTCCCGTGGCTCTACGCCGGAAGCCGCTCGAGCGCGCGCGTCTATCGCGCACACGACATCGGCGCCGACCGTCGCCCGCTCAACGGCTACCTCGGCGAGTTCGGCCCCGATGACGAGGTCGAGATCTGCCGCGACCCCCTCGACGCCGGGACGCGCGACAAGGCGCTGCTCGCGCTTGCGCCAAAGGACGACACCGAGGGGCGCGCGACGGTGTACGGGCTGCTCGGGACGTCGTACGTCCTGAACAACCACGGCCTCGACCGCGTGCCGTGCCCCTTCGTCGACATCTTCCCGACGCTCATTCCCTCCGAGGGCGGGCGCATGCCGGTGGTGGCGACGCCCTCGCGCACCTGGCTCGCGGCCCAGGCGCCCATCTACAACTACGACGACGGACGCGATGCAAAGATGCGCTGGTATCCGGTCAGCGGCGACACCGGCGAGCGCGCGACCATGGTCTTCAACGACGGCCATGTGAAGACGGCACGCACGATCGCGCCCGGGCTCGAGAATGTCACGCCCGACTACACCTTTCTGCCCGAGCCCCGCTGGATGGAGCGGTTCGAGCATCTGAAGGGCGTGACGAACTAACGCGCGCCAGCGGCCTCAGCCGGTAGCATGGCCCCACCATGACACGAAGGCTCACGCTGTGGATCGCGGCTTTCGCCGCGCTCGTGCTCATCGCCCCGACCGCCCTTGCGCGCCAGGATGCGCCGCCTGCGCAGGGCGCGGAGGCCGCTGCGCCAGAGATCCCAGAGGACCTCGAGAGCCCGCGCGCGACGATGATGACCTTCCTCGACGCGATGGGCGCGGCGCCGCCGGACATGGCCTCCGCGACGCAGACCCTCGCGATGCCGGCAGGGGCCGACGCCTCCGCCGGCGAGCAGGCCGCGGCCCGGCTGCTGGGCGTGCTCAACCGCATCGGTGAGGTGCAGGCCTGGCATCTGCCCGACCAGTCGAGCGTGCAGCGCCAGAGCATCGACCGCTTCGTCTTCTTCCCGCAGCGCAGCCTCGCCGACCATCGCGACCTGCTCAGCGCCGGCGCGCAGGGGCAGATCGTGCTGGCGCGCGAAGCGGACGGGGCGTGGAAGTTCAGCCGCGCAACAGTGGAGGGCCTCGATGCGCTCTACGCGAGCGTAGAGTCGGTCGAGCGGAAGCTCGGCGCCGACGAGGCGGCCTTCGATCCGACGCTGCGCCTGCGGCGCATGATGCCGGAGAGCCTCCGCGGCAGATTCCTCGACATCGCCTACTTCCAGTGGCTCGGGCTGCTGCTCCTGATCTTTCTCGCCGTGATTCTCGACTGGATCGTGCAGGCGATCCTGCGCACGGCGACGGCCGCGCGCATCCGCAAGCGCGGCGGCGAGGTCGAGGCGGACTCCATCCGCAAGGCCATGCGCCCCTTCGGCCTCTTCGCGGCGGCGCTCTTCCTCGTCGGCACCGTGTGGCTGCTGGGCCTGCCGGTGACGGCGCAGCGCGTGGTGCTCGTCGCCGTGCGCCTCGTCCTGAGCGTCGCGGGGGTGTGGGCTGCCTTCCGCATGGCGGACCTCGTCGGCGAGGTCTTCGAGCGCAAGGCGGCGGGCACCGAGAGCCGCTACGACGACCTGCTTATCCCGCTGATCCGCAAGACGGCAAAGATCTTCATCTTCGCGATCGGCGTCATCTACATCGCCAACAGCCTGTCGATCGAGATCGTGCCGCTGCTGACGGGCCTGGGCATCGGCGGCCTGGCGGTGGCCTTCGCCGCGAAGGACACGATCGAGAACTTCTTCGGCTCCGTCGCCGTGGTGCTCGACCAGCCCTTCCAGGTGGGCGACTGGATCAAGGTCGGTGACACCGAGGGCACGGTGGAGGAGCTCGGCTTCCGCTCCACACGCGTGCGCACCTTCTACAACTCGCTGGTGACGGTGCCCAACGCCACGCTCGTGCGCGCGACGGTGGACAACTACGGCAAGCGCAAGTACCGGCGCACCAGCACGAGCCTGAGCCTGACCTACGACACGGCGCCGGAGAAGATCGAGGCCTTCTGCGAGGGCGTGCGCGAGATCATCCGCACGCACCCCTACACGCGCAAGGACTACTACTGCGTGTACTTCAACAACTTCGGCGCGCACAGCCTCGATGTGCTGCTCTACTGCTTCCACGAGTGCCCGGACTGGCAGACGGAGCTGCGCGAGCGCCAGCGCCTGTTCCTCGACATCCTGCGCCTCGCCGACCGGCTGGGCGTGGAGTTCGCCTACCCCACGCAGACGCTCTTCGTGAACCCGGAGCACGAAAGCGCCGAGCCGTCGCCCCCGCCGGGGTCGGATTTCGACGACGCGGCCCGCACGCTCGGCCGGCGCGAAGCCGCGGCGATCATGGCCCAGCAGGCCTGGCGCACGCGCAAGCCCGCGCCGGAGCAGCTGGCCACCAGCGCGCTGGCGAAGGGCGATGACGCCAGCCAGATCGAGTCGAAGGTCGGGGGGGACGGGTGAGGGGCGGCGCCGGTCTCCGGCCCGTGCCGGAGCGTGTGCCACCGCTCGCCGCCGCTCTGCGCAGCGCAGCGGTGCGGAGCGTGGTTAGCACCCTGGGCGCCGCCGGCGCGCCAGCGCGCCGAGTCCGAGCAGGGCGAACGCCGCGCCGGCGCCGGGGGTCGGGATCGCGCTGAAGCGCAGGTCGTCGAAGAAGGGCACGGTGAAGTTGTCGATCGTCACCGCCGCGAAGGGGATGTCGCTCGTGTAGCCGACATACCCGTACTCGATGTCGCCGATGCGCCCGTCCACGAGGTCGCCCTCGAAGGTGAACGAGTCGAGCAGCACGCTGTCGACGCCGTCATCCTGGTAGACATTGAACACCGGGCGCGGAAGGTCGCGCGTCGCGTCGATCATCACGAAGACGCCCCACGCGCGCACCGGTCTGTTGACATTCCACCCGAAGCCAGAGGCGGCGCCGGTGTTCGCGCTGTGCGTGATGAAGAGCACATTGTTCGGTGACGCCGCCTGCGCTTGCACGCTGTCCACATCGGGATGCAAGGAGTTCCCGAGTTGCGGCTCCCAGAATATGTAGAGCCCCGTCGCGGAGTACTCGCCGGCGTTGATCGACCGCGACTGCCCCTCGTCAAGCGGCGCAGGCTCACCGTTGCGCACCGACTCGAAGTCGATGAGCGTGTGCGGGATGCGCTCGAAAAGGGAGGCGTCGGAGAGGATCCGGCCCAGCGCGTGGGCGTGGGCGCCCGGCGCGACGACGAGTGTGGATATGAGCAGTCTGGCCGCACGCATCGCCGGATGCCTCCGGAAGAAACGCTAGCCGCGGAGGGCTGGATTGCAACAGAAATCTTGCGCGACTGGCTGCGACGGCGGCCTGAAGCCCCCCTACTGCGTGACCTGCTGCTGCGCCTTCTGCCACGCCACCCAGCCGCCGGCGAGGTTGGCGACCTCGTGGCCCTCGCGCTCGAGGAAGGCGGTCGCGCAGCCGGAGCGCACGCCGCTGTGGCAGTGGACGACGACGGGGGCGCCGGCGGGAACCTCGCCGAGGCGGTCCTTCAGGCGCGTGTGCGCGATGTTGGTCGCGCCCTCGATGCGGCCCGCGGTGAACTCCTCGGCGCGACGGACATCGAGGATCGGCCCCGGCGCGCCGGCCGCGAGCGCCTCGGCGGTGATCTCCTTCGTGCGCCGGATGCGCTCCGGCGCATCATGGGCCACCCGCTGCATCGTGTGGGGCGAGGCCCACGATTCGACACGGTCGAGGCCGATGCGCACGAGCGCACGGATCGCCTCGTCAAGGCGCGTCGGCTCGACGACCAGCGCGATGCGCTGCTCGGGCTCGACATACGAGCCGATCGACATCGCCAACTGGCTGTTCAGGGGCGACCAGAGGGCGCCTGGCAGATGCCCGTCGCGGTACGCGGCCCAGGAACGCAGGTCGACGACGACCACTGCATCCGTGTCGAGTGCCGCGAGGGCCTTCGCGTCGAGTTCGCGCGGCGCGGGAAGATCCCCAAGCAGCGGCACGCCGTCGCGGTTCTGCCGCTTCATGCGCGCGAAGTACAACGGCGGCTCCGGCTGGCCTTCGAGCACATACTCGATGAACTTCTCGTGCGAGCCCATCGCCTGCAGCGCGGGGCTGAAGCGCTTCTCGTAGCCGATGGTGCTCTGGGGCACGGCGCCGAGCGCCTTGCCGCAGGCGCTGCCGGCGCCGTGGGCGGGCCACACCTGCAGGTAGTCGGGCAGCGTCTCCATCACGCGCATCGTGGCGAAGAGGTCCTCGGCGGAGGCCTCCTTGGCGCCCTGCTGCCCCGCGGCCGTCTCGAGCAGGTCGGGGCGGCCGACATCGCCGACGAAGAGGAAGTCGCCCGAGAGGATGCCCATGGGCGCATCGGCGCCGGCGCCGCGGTCGGTGACGAGGTAGCACATGTGCTCCGGCGTGTGGCCGGGGGTGTGCAGGGCGGTGAAGTCGATGTTCCCGACATGGAAGACATCGCCGCTCTTGAGCACGCGATGCTCGTACGACCCGCCGCCCGCTTTGCTGTCGAGCCAGCCGCTCGTCCAGTCCGGCCCGCCGACGCCGGAGAGGTAGACGGTCGCGCCGATCTCTTCGGCGAGTTCGCGCGCGCCGGAGAGGAAGTCGGCGTGGATGTGCGTCTCGGCGACCGCGACGATGCGCAGGCCTTCCTTCTTCGCCAGCGCGATGTAGCGGTCGACATCGCGCTCGGGGTCGATGACGATCGCCTCGCCGGTGCGCTGGCAGCCGATGAGGTACGCGGCCTGGGCGAGTGAATCGTCGTAGATCTGTCGAAAGAGCACGGCAGTCGCTCCGTCAGTGGGCGTCGGTGTGGGCGTTGGGCGTGAGCCACTCGGGCAGGGCGCGCGGGCGACCGTCGCGCCCGACGCAACCGAGGGTGGTCGCGGCGGTGGCGAGGAGGTCGCCGATGGAGCCGTCATCGCGGACTTCGAGGATCTCGTAGTCGTGGTCGATGCGCGCCCGCCCGCCGCCGGTCACGCGCGTTCGGATGAGGACCTCGCGGTCGTAGCGCGCCGGCAGGCGGTACTTCATCTCGAGGCGCGTGACGACGAGCAGCACCCCGGCGTCCTCGAGCTGCGCGTAGGTGACGCCGCCGACGCGCAGCATCTCGGTGCGCGCGATCTCGAGCCAGGGGATGTACGACGCGTGGTGCGCAACGCCCATCGGGTCGCACTCGCAGTAGCGCGGGCGCAGGCGCGTCTCGCCCGTGGCCGGCAGCGCACGCGCCGGCTGCACTTCGCACGCCGCCCGGCCGACACCGACGGGCGCCTCAGCCATCGGACGGCTCCGAAGCCGGGGCGACGAGCTCGAAGAAGGCGTCGATGGAGTCGTGGAGGCGGGCCTTGATGGTCTCGAGGTCGCCCTCGATGAGGTGCATGGTGATGCGTCCCTCGTCGCCGCCGGTGGAGGTCCAGCGCGCATCCTCGACGCTGTCAAGGTCCGCGGCGGGCACGAGGCGGAGGCCGTAGGCGAGGCTGTAGGTCGGCGTATCGGGCATGGCGTCTCCGAGTGGAAGTCGTCGAACCCGGAAGTGTCGTGCTCTCGCTCTCCCGGGACAAGGGGGCGGGCGGAGAACCCCGACAGAACCCCCACGAGCGCGTGAAGTTTTCGTCAGGGCGTTCAGGGATGACAGGGAGCCGAGGCGGGATCGGATACGAATAACCCGGGGCGGCTTCCTGCCGAAGCCGCGGTGCGGATCGGAGGGCTGCGATGCAGCCGGAGATCTCCGTCAACTGGTTTCTCGCCCAGGCCGTGCTGTGCGTGGGCGCGTGGATGACGGGACGCGCGATCGGCCGGAACAGCCACGCGTGGGGCGAGATCCTCCTCGCCACGCTCGCGACGATGTCGATCTTCTGGGCGATGCGCGATCGTGCGGCGTCGGTGCTGCTCGACTTCTTCCCGCTCGATTCCTGGGTGTATCTCGAAGGCACGGTCATCGCGCCGCCGGTGCTGCTGGTCGCCGGGGCGCTCTCGGTGCACCCGCACCAGCGCCGGGCACGCTGGCTCGGGCCGGCGCTGGCGCTCTTCGGGTCGACCTACTTTGCATTCCACGGCGCTTGGATGCTGCGCCCATCGCCCAACCCGGCGACCCTCGACACCGTTCGATACACGAGCGGTCCGACGATGCAGTCGCGCGCCGACTCGTGCTCCGCCGCGGCGATGGCCACGGCGCTGCGCGCCTGCAACCTCGGGCTGGTCGTCAGCGAGGCCGATATGGCCCGCTTCGCCGACCTGCGCGCCGGCGCCGGCGCGACGCCCGCGCGCGTGGTGCGCGGGCTGCGCATGGCGATGACCGGCACTGCGCTCGAGCCGACGCTCGTCACCCTCAACGCCGGCGAGGTCGCGCACGTCGCCAGCCCCGACATGCCGGCGCTCGTCACGCTGCGGACCGGCGGCGCCCAGCACCACATGGTCGTGCTCTACGGGCGCACGCGCGCCGGGCTGCTGCACGTCTTCAACCCCGCCGAAGACGGCTCGCAGGGTGCGCTGATGGACCCCGAGACCTTCCGCCGGCGCTACACCGGGTCGGCGATCGTCATGCTGCCTCGGGAGTCGCCCGCGCGCAACCCGACGATGCTCGGCGCCCACTGATCTCAGAAGCGCAGCACGACGCTGCCGTACAGCCCCGCGAGGCTGCCGGTGAAGTCGAACTCCTCCGCGCCGTCGTCGCCGTCGTTGTATCCGGTGTACAGGAAGCGGTAGCCGATCTGCGCGCCGACATTGGGAACCGGGCGCCACTGGAACCCCGCGATGATGTTCGCCGATGCGCTCCCGGCCCCGTCCCACGCCAGCCCGCCGACATCGGCGGTCACATCGAAGGAAAACGACCGCGTGATCTCCACCTCGAGGCGCGCGCCGACGATCAGGTCGAACCACGTCGCGTTGTCGCGCGCGGTCGTTGCGCCGGGCGGGCCGATGGTGAAGTCGAAGTCGTAGATGCGCGCGCCGGCGAAGCCGTCGAGACGCATGTGCACGGGCTCGCGCTCGCCGCCGTCGAGCGTCGTCTCCCACAGCAGCGTGCCGAGCGTGGCCTGGAACGAGGAGAGGTCCACTGACGAGCTCACGACATCGCCGGGCCCGGCGCTGTATCCGCCGATGGTGAAGGGGGCCTGCGCCTCGGCGTCGGCGGTCTGGCTGAAGATGAAGCCGCTCATCCGCACCGTCAGATCGCCGTCGCGCAGCGACGCCTCGATGGCCGGCGTGCTCTGGGGCTCGTCGACGCCGATGTCCTCGATCGCCGCGGTGCTCGTCGAGCCTTCGATGCGCAGGTCGCCGAAGAGGCCGGGGTACCACCACATCGGTTCGATCGACGCCGCCCAGCTCGAGAGCGACGGCGCGTCGAGCGCGGGGACGCTCTCCTCGGTCTCGACCGGCTGCAGCGCAAGGTCCGCGCTCGCTTCCAGCGACCAGCCCGCGCCCGATGCGCTCGCGGCGCACGCGAGCGCGCCCGCCCATCCCGCCGCCGACCGTCCTACCCTGCGCCTGCGCATCCCTTCCCGAACTTCCGGCCCACGATCGGCAAGCGTTTCGCCGATGAAGGGGCCAAGCGTACCGGCCTGATCGAATCGACGCAGAGCACACCGATGACCACCGACGGCGCCACCCCGACCCCCGACGACGCCGGCCCGCCCGGCGGGGTGTCGATCGCGCCGGGTGTCGTCGTGCCCGAAGCCGCGCTGCGCTTCGCCTTCAGCCGCTCCAGCGGCCCGGGCGGGCAGAATGTCAACAAGCGCAGCACGCAGGCCGAGCTGCGCATCGCGCTCGACGACATCCCGATCCCGAACCACGCGAAGGCGCGCCTGCGCCGGCTGCTCGGCTCGCGCCTCGTCGGCGAGGACGGCGCCGAGGAGATCCTGCTCTCCAGCGACGCCGAGCGCTCGCAGCGCCAGAACCGCGACGCCTGCCTCGACCGCCTGCGCGACCTGCTCGTCCGGGCGATGGCGCGCCCGAAGCCGCGCATCGCGACCCGCCCCACGAAGGGCGCCCAGAAGCGCCGTCGCGCCGCGCGCGAGCAGCACAGCCAGAAGAAGCAGCGCCGCCGGTGGAAGCCGGGCGAGTGACGCCTCAGCGGTACGCGTCCCGGCGGTGACGCACGCGCAGAACGAGCACGACCAGCATGCCGTCCTGCACTTCGTAGAGAACGCGATACTCGCCGATTCGGATCCGGTAGATGTCCTCGGCGCCGGAGAGCTTCACGCACCCGCGCGGGCGCGGATCGTCCGCCAGACGCTCAATTCGCGCGACGATGCGCCGCTGCTCCTGCCGCCCGAGGCGCTGCAGTTCCTTCGCCGCCCGTTCGGCGACGCGGACTTGGTATCGCCCCACCGCTCAGATCCCGAGCTGATCGCGGAGTTCATCCAGCGACACCGTCGCGTCGGCCCGCGCCTCGATCGCCGCACGCAGATCCGCGTCGTCCTCGAGCGCCTCAAGCAGGCGGAGGTCTTCGATCGAGATCAGGGCCGCGACCGCCTTCTTGTGCTTCGTAAGCACGATCCGCTCACCGCCGTACGACACGCGGCTCGTCGCCTCACCAAGCGTGTTCTTCGCGTCTGAGACCGGCATCGACTGCATCCGCTGCTTCACCATGCCAAGAGCATCGCCGCCCAAGACATGCGAATCAAGCGAAGAAAGCGAAATATTCGCATATTATGCCCGCCACGCGCCCTGCCGAGGCCGCTGCCGATTTGGCACCCCCCCACCCCCGCGCCACGCCCCTGACAGCCCTCGGCGCCACCCTCCTCGCCGTTTTCGCCCTCCACAGGCCGGATTTCGACGACCCGCCCCCGGCCCGCCCGTTGCACTGGCTTGGGCACGATGGTCGATGTGCGCCCGCACCATCCCGAGCACGGCCCTGAGAAGGGCAACGGCGACCCCGCCGGGCGGGGCGGCGCGCGCCTGAACATCCTCGTCACCGACGGGGGCTGGCGGGACGAATCCTGGGCCGAGTGCCTGCCCCGCCTGCTCGAGCCGATGGGCGTGCACGCCTGCCGCGCCGGCTCCGGGCGCGAGGCGACGACCGTCCTCCGCGCCACGCGCATCCACGCGGCCATCGTGGATCTGACACTCCCGCTTACCGATGAGGGCGCCGAGCGCCACCACCGCATGCAGGCCCAGCCCCACACCGAAGAAGGCGGCGCCAGGCTGCTTGAGCTGCTCGCGCGCGTCGAGGCGCCGCCGCCGATCGTCGTCGTGCGCGAGCCCCGCTTCAGCCGCGATGATGCGCGCGACCTCTTCGCCGCGCTCAAGCACGGCGTCTTCGCGGTCGTCGATCGACCCGTGAACATCGAGCTCATGCTCGAAGTCTTCCGGCGCCTGCTCGCGCGCCACTACCGCGGGCAGTGGCCCGGGCTCTCGTAGACACCCCTTGCCCGGCGGCCGCGTGGCCGGCGGGTGATTTCCGTTTCACGCAACACGAACGCGCATCACCAAGACGCGATTGAGGAGAACCGACCGATGGCGACCAAGACCGCCCCGAAGCCGACCAAGACGAAGGCTGGCAACCCCGGCATCCGCCCGATGGGCGACAAGGTCATCGTCCAGCGCGACGAGGCCGAGACGCAGACCGACAGCGGCCTGTACCTCCCCGAGACCAGCAAGGACAAGCCCAAGACCGGCACCGTCGTCGCCGTCGGCGCCGGCGCGATCAACACCGACACCGGCGAGCGCATCCCCATGACGCTCAATACCGGCGACAAGGTCATCTTCTCGTCGTACTCCGGCACCGAGATCAAGATCGGCGCCCAGGAGTACCTGATCATGGGCGAGGACGAAGTGCTCGCCACCTTCGAGTGATCCCCCACCACGCGACCTTCTCGAAGGACCGGCGATGACCGACGACCAGCTCAGGAAGGCCCTGCACGAACTCAACGGCGAGCGCGATGCGCTCTTCGTCTTCGACGACGCCCACGAGTGCCGCGTGCCCGGCGCCATCCTCATCCCCGACGAGGCCGACCACCTGGTGAAGGTCTCCGACGGCAAGCATGTCTACATCATCGACGCCCCGCGAGTCGCGTGGATCAAGATCGGTTAGGTCCTCGGGTGGCACTGGCAGCTTGCTGCCAGTGATGCACTCCCTGATCGGACGACCAACGCACTGGCAGACAAGCTGCCAGTGGCACCCTCGATTCGATTTCCGAACAACACACTGAACCCAAGAGGTACAGCGAATCATGGCAGCCAAGCAGATCGCCTTCGACAACGACGCGCGCGAGCGCATCCTCCGCGGCGTCGAGAAACTCGCCCGCGCCGTCAAGGTCACCCTCGGCCCCAGCGGCCGTGTCGTCATCCTCGAGAAGTCCTTCGGCGCCCCCACCGTCACCAAGGACGGCGTCACCGTCGCCAAGGAGATCGAGCTCGACGACCCCTACGAGAACCTCGGCGCGCAGATGGTCAAGGAGGTCGCCAGCAAGGCCTCCAAGGACGCCGGCGACGGCACCACCACCGCCACCATCTACGCCGAGAGCATCTTCAAGGAGGGCCTCAAGAACATCACCGCCGGCGCCAACGCCAACGAGGTGAAGCGCGGCATCGACAAGGCCGTCGCCTCCATCGTCGATGAGCTCAAGAAGATGTCCAGCGCCGTCAAGGGCTCGAAGGAGATCGCCCAGGTCGGCGCGTGCTCGGCGAACCAGGACCAGCACATCGGCCAGATCATCGCCGAGGCGATGGACAAGGTCGGCAAGGACGGCGTCATCACCGTCGAAGAGGGCAAGAGCCTCGAGACCGAGGTCGAGCTCCTCGAGGGCATGCAGTTCGACAAGGGCTACCTCAGCCCCCACTTCGTCACCGACCCGGCCAACATGGAGGCCGTGCTCGAGGACGCCTATGTCCTCATCCACGAGAAGAAGATCGAGAACGCCAAGGACCTCCTCCCCGTCCTCACCAAGGTCGCCGAGAGCGGGCGCAGCCTCCTCATCGTCGCCGAGGACATCGCCGGTGAGGCCCTCGCCACCCTCGTCGTCAACAAGCTCCGCGGCACGCTCAAGGTCGTCGCCGTGAAGGCCCCCGGCTTCGGCGACCGGCGCAAGGCCATGCTCGAGGATCTGGCCATCCTCACCGGCGGCAAGGCCGTCGTCGAGGAACTCGGCATGACCCTCGAGAAGACCACCGTCGCCGACCTCGGTCGCGCCAAGAAGATCACGGTGGACAAGGACAACACCACCATCGTCGAGGGCGGCGGCAGCCACGAGGACGTGAACGGCCGCATCGCACAGATCAAGGCCGAGATCGACAACACCGATTCGGACTGGGACCGCGAGAAGCTCCAGGAGCGTCTCGCCAAGCTCTCCGGCGG
>JBICHM010000282.1:0-7360 GCA_043101835.1 Phycisphaerales bacterium
CGCGCAACGGCGCGCCGGACCGCACGACGCCGAGGATCCTGACCGCCGCGAAGGCGAGCAGGATGACGACCACGATGCCGACGACCGTCTTGCCCGCGCTCGACTGCATCGCGGCGCGGATGCCGCCGCCATCGCCGCCCGACCGGGAGCGGGCGCCGCCGGTCGAGGCGGTGTCGTCGTCAACGAGCGAGCCGAGTTTCATACCTGTGCTCATGGCCTGGATCGTTCCGTCCTGGAGGATCGAGGAGAGGATGACCGCCGGCCCGCGCTCCGGCGGGCGCCTGCACCATTGTTGCGTGTTCGAGGGCGTCGCGTCTGTTCAGAT
Organism: Phycisphaerales bacterium; assembly: GCA_043101835.1. GTDB lineage: Bacteria > Planctomycetota > Phycisphaerae > Phycisphaerales > UBA1924 > JBICHM01. The sequence continues at coordinate 326 of JBICHM010000282.1, forward strand.
TCAGCAAGGACCCCACGCGCCGAGCAGGAGGCCCAGATCGGCCCCGTCGATCGTGCCGGAGCCGTTGAGGTCGGCGGGACCGCTGCCGCCCCAGGCGCCGAGCAGCAGGCCCAGGTCCGCGCCGTCAACGACGTTGTCGCCGTTGAGGTCCGCCGGGCAGGGCGGAGCCGCGGTGGCGAGCTGGAAGTCAACAAGGACGGGCCGGTGGTCGCTCGCGCGTCCGGTGAGTTGCAGGATCGAGGACAGGGGCAGGAATCCGAGCTCCGGGGGGGCCGTCGTCGTGCTCAGGCTGGCCGTGTTAAAGATCCACGCGCGCCGCTCGGTGGCCTTGCTGTCCTGCCAGCCGAGGTAGTCGAGCTTGCTGCTGCCCTGCGTGTTGTCGCTGCCCGTGAAGACATCCTGCGCGCTGTCGAAGACGCTGTCGGAGCGGTCGAAATCGGTGCCGTCGGTCCCGCCGGTGTTCTGCGCGCGGGTCAGCCACTCGGCCGGGCCCTTTCGGCCGTTCGACGACTCGTCCTCGTTCCAGTCGCCGCCGAAGATGACGGGGGTGTTGGCGTCGAGGATCGCCGTCGCTGCAGGGACGTCGGTGATCTTGTTGGTGGGGTCGGGCGAGCCTGTGCCCGCGCCGTTGTAGAAATAGTCGATGAAATACGCGGTGTTCTGCGAGGCGACGAGGCGCTCGGCGAGGTCGCTGCTCGACCCGCCGGACCGCAGATGGGCGCACGCGACGACAAGGTCGCCTGCGTAGGTCTCGTCGGGAAGATCGATCTCGGCGAAGGCGAAGCCGCGGATGCCGCCGTCGCCGCCCGGGGCATAGGCGTCGGGGCGAATGAAGAAATCGGGGAATGCCGCGATGGTGTCGCCGTTGAGGTCGGCGAAGGGATAACGGCTCATGATGACGTTGCGGTTGAAGCCGTCGCTGTCGGAACTGACGTAGATGTGGGGCAGGTCGTAGCCGGTTGGGGCGTACTTCTGGACGTAGGCCGTGGCCCCCCCGCCGCCGTGCATGAACTGCTCGAGAACGGAGCCGAGGGTGGCGACGGAGTCAACGCAGCCGCCGCAGCCGTTGTCGCCGGTCTCCTGGAGCAGCAGCACATCGGGCTGCATGGAGGCGACGATGAGCGCGAGGCTCGTCCACTGGTTCAGCGCCTCGGTCTTGGCGATGCCGCTGCGGATGCCGTCCTCGACATTCCAGGTCATGACGCGGAGATCGGCGGGGTCGGTCTTGCCCCACTGTCCGGCGTTGGGGTTCCACTGGGCGATTGCGGCGGGAGCGATCGCGAGGCACGCGATCGCGCCGACGCGCCGTGCGGCGGGTCCGAGCATGGTCGAAGTCTCTCCGGCCCCGGCTCCGCCGAGGCGACAGGTCATCCTCACGCGCCCAGCGTAGCCCTGCCGGGCCGGCCGGGAAAGAACGCACCGGGGCTCTCGCCCCGGTGCGTCAAAGTTCAGAAACTCTCAGGCCTGCAATCGGTTACGGGCAGGGGCCCCAGGCGCCGAGCCGGAGGCCGAGGTCGGCGCCATCGACCGTGCCGGAGCCGTTGAGGTCGGCAGGACCGCTGCCGCCCCAGGCGCCGAGCAGGAGGCCGAGGTCGGCGCCGTCCGTGACGCCGTCGCCGTTCAGATCGGTCGGGCACGGCGAGCTGGGCGTCGCACCGATGTAGAGGAGCACGTTGTACTCCTGGTCGCCGCTGAGCGGATCGCCGCTGGCGCCGGTGACCTTGATGAAGTCGCCGTCCTGGTTGACGTCGTAGACGATCTCGGCGCCGAGCACGAGGCCGCCGAGGTTGCGCTCGTCGCTGGGGTCCTGGGCGTAGGTCCCGATCGGCGCACCGGCGAAAGCGGTCTGGTTCATGTTGCCGCTGTGGATCGTCGCCGAGTCGATCGAGTTGCTGTCGGCGATCGAGATGAAGCGGACCTGCCAGTCGCGGCCGCTGTTCTGACCGGCGAACACATCGCCCTGCTCGAGGACGAGCTCCTGCTGCCAGGAGAAGTTCGCGGGGTCGTACACGGCGCGGATGAGCACCGTGTCGAAGTCGTCATCGGCTTCGCCCGTGATCTCATCGGGGCCGTTGCCGCGGTAGAGCTGGGCCGCGGCGAGGTACCACAGGTTGCCGGCCGCATCGAGCGTCGGGTTGCTGAACGACGGGCCGTTCGGCGCGCCGACGACGGAGCCGCCGGTGACCTCGCTCAGGAGCGCGAGCTCGCCAATCCGGGCGCCCATGTCGTCGTAGATGCCCTTGCCGCCGTTGGTCGTCAGGCCGAGCTGGTTCCACGCGGCGAGCTCCCACTCGAGGGTGCCGACCGGATCCGCCGGGTCGAACCGCGCCACGACGATGCCGCCCTCAGGGTCGGTCGCACCGAAGCCGAGGCCGGTGATCGGGCCGGCGACGAGTGCGCGTCCGTCTGCGTCCATGCCGACGGCGACCTGGCCGTTGCCGCCGCGGAAGAAGGTCTGGCTGAAGTAGTTCGTGAACTCGGGGTCGAAGGGGAAGGTGTAGGGGTCGAGCGTCGAGGAGTCGGAGACGATGGCGGGCATCGCGACTACGGTCTGGCCGGCCACGTTGCCGTTGGCGTCAACGCCCCACACGCTGAGACCGGTGGTGTCGACGGAGGCGCCGGGCTTCACCTCGAGGGCGGCGGTGCCGACGGTGCCGGGGAACAGCACGCGCGAGGAGTAGTGCACGCCGCCGCGCTGGTCGTTCGCGCCGGTGCGGTGCGCCGTCGTTGCGGCGATGCTGCCGGCGACCTGCTCGTGGACGTACTCGATCGGCGACGAACCACCGAAGGGCGGGCGGTTGACGGCCATGAGGACCGGACGACCGGCGAGCGCGCTGTCGATGCCCGTCGGCGTGCCGTAACCGGCGGTCGTGGTGTCGGAGGCCAGCGGGACGCCGGTGATCGCGGCGTCGGCGCCGTCGGTGGCGCCGCTCGCGCTCGTGATGGCGTTGACCACCGCGCCGTTGCGCAGCGCCGACTGCACGTGCAGGTAGTTCTCGCCGACGATCGGGTTCGCGCCGCTCAGGCCGAAGTCATCCGCGCGGAAGTAGACGACGCCGTTGGAATCGACGGCGCCGAAGCCGAACTGCGACTGGTTCGTCGCGCCGGTCGCATCGTTCGTCGCGGCGACAACGCGCCGGACGAAGAGGCGGCTCGGGTCGTTCTCGGAGAACTGCACGATGCCGCTGATGATGTTGTTGACGCTGGCGAGAGCGTCGCTGGTCGAGAACTCGGCGAAGGCGACGCCCTGGCGCACCGCGTTGCCGGTGGGGCTGATCGTGTTCGGCGCATCGTTGAGCGTCGGGTTGCCGTTCACGCCGAAGCCCGCGGCGTTCCAGACCAGGTAGTTCTGGCCGAGGAAGGGCACACCCGTCTGCGTCCAGGCGCTGATGCCCTGCGACGAGATCTGGCTGGCGAAGAACGACGACGACGTCTTGCTCGACTTCAGGATCGGCGCGATGCCGAACTCGGCGCCGGTGCTGGTGAACAGCGGGGCGAGATCGACGACGAAGTCGTTGATCTGCTCGGTCGTGCTCCACGGGCTGACGGCGTCGCCGGGGAGGCCTGTGTTCTTCGCGACGCTGTCCTGCGCAGCGGCCGGCATCGCCAGGCCCGCCGCGAGCGCAACGGCGCCCATACGGGTGATCACTCGCATCGTCTCTGCTCCTCGTGTGTGAATCGTTCTCTCTCGAAGGCAATCGGCGACGGCGTCTCTCCGAACGCGCGCCCCGATGGAAAGCGGGGTCAGGGCATCACGACGAATCGCCCGCGCTCGGCGCGCGTGCGATATTCGGCCTGAAGTGATTGATCGATCTGCAGGTAGTTCACGCGCGCGCCGGTCGGCGTCCAGAGCTCGGGGCGCCGGGCCTCCTGCAGCGTGAGACGCTCGACATGGCCATCGAAGAAGACGGCGTTGCCCTGGTTGAGGGAACCGTCGCCCGCGGAGTTGGCGCCGCCGCCGCCGTGACGGAACGAAATGCCGCTCATATCCCAGCCGGCCGCGTTGCGTCCCTTGGGGTACGCGCGGCTGAAGGCGACGTCCCACGCGCCCGAGTCGGCGAACGCGCCGCCGAACCCTGCATTGGAATCGACATCGTGATCGATGAGCGTGAGGTCGCCGCGCTGGTACTTGGTGCCGTCGGCGATGAAGATCTTGCTTGCCGGATGAGCGAGACGATTGATCGTCGGCGTGTAGCCGGCGCCGCCGGGAAGCGTCATCGAACTCGAGAAGGACGGGGGCTGCGAGTAGGTTGCGGAGCTGCCCCAGAAAGTCTCACCGGCCCAGCGGGGGCGGCCGGCGCCGGGGCCTGCGCCCCAGAGGATCTCGCGGCTGCTCGAGTAGCTGAAGGCGAGCGTGACGGGGTGCTCGTCGGTGCCGGCGGGGTACGCGGCGCCACCGACGAAGGGCACAGCCACGATCTTGTTCGTCGGGCACGCAAGAACACCCTGCGGCCCGCTCGAGCGCGTCAGAGGCTCGCGCTCGCCGCCGGTGCCATTGAGCAGGTTGAACCGCTCCGCGCGATCGACGGGCATCGATCGGCCGTCGGACATGTAGCCGAAGATCAGCGGCGCCGCCCAGTCCCATGGCTGGGTCGCGATGCCATTGACGCGCTCCGGGTTGCCTTGCTGCGCCTGCGCATCGTTCAGGATGCTCCGACCGGTGGTGCCGGGGCTGCCGGCGAGGTCGCCCCGGTTGTCGGTCTGGTAGCCGGCCTGGGCCTGGCCGAGGCTGCGAAGGTTCGCCTGGCACACCAGCGCGTACGCCGACTCTCTGGCGCCCGCCAGTGACGGCAGCAGCAGCCCCAGAAGCAGCGCGATGATCGAGATCACGACGAGCAGCTCCACGAGGGTGAAGCCGAATCGACGACCTGCCCGCACGGGGCCTTCCTTGAGCGACTGATCCATGTCTGGAGCGATATCCGTTCGAGGGGCGGCGAGGGGATCAAGACAACGGGAACGGGCGCAAGCAGCGGGAGACGGCGGGTGCGATGTACTTCGCCTCATCGCGCTCGGTCCAACATCCAACCCCAGCCGGGACGCGAAGTCTCGCGACCCGCTGTGAAGCTTTGGTGAAGGGGGCGCGTGGAGCCGGTTCAAACCCGTCGGAACACCATCCGCCCGTCTGGGGGATGCTAGCAGGACGCCCCATCCTGTGCTACACCCTTGCCCCCGAACGGTCCCGCCGACGCCCCACTTTCGACGAGCCGCCGACTCCCCATGCAGCGACCGCGCCTCAGCCACTACGCCATGCTCATCGGGCTGCTGCTGCTGCTCGCCGCCACGCTGCTGTACCCGATCTGGCTGACCGTCCGAGGCGGCTTCGCGACGGATGTCGCGACGGGGCAGGGCTTTACGCTTCGGTACATCGGGCTGGTCTTCCGCGACCCGGTCTTGCGCGACGGACTGCTCAATGCGCTGGCGCTCGCGATGGTCACCACCGCCCTCTGCGCCCTGATCGGCATCCCGCTGGCGATGCTCTCGGCCAAGCGGTCGTACGCCTGCAAGGGGCTGTGGGACGCGGCCATCCTGGTGCCGCTGATCCTGCCCCCCTTCGTCGGCGCGATCGGCCTCAAGGCGATCCTCGGTCGCGCCGGCGCGCTCAACGCGCTGCTCGGCACGGACTGGGACATCCTCGGAACCGCGCGCTTCTGGGGCGTCGCGGTGGCGCTGGCGCTGCACCTCTACCCCATCCTGTACCTCAACACGACCGCATCCCTGGCCAACCTCGATCACGCGCTTGATGAAGCCGCAGAGACGCTGGGCAGCGGACCGATCCGCCGATTCTTCACGATCACACTGCCGCTGATTCGCCCGGGCCTCTTCGCCGGCGGCGCGATCGTCTTCATCTGGAGCTTCACCGAACTCGGCACGCCGCTGGTCTTCGACTACTACCAGATCACCAGCGTGCAGATTTTCAACGGCGTCAAGGAGATGGACGCCAGCAGCCAGCCGTACGCGCTGACGGTGGTGATGCTCGTCGCCGCCGTGCTGCTCTACCTGACCGGCAAGTTCGCGCTGGGCGCGGGCGGCCACGCCGCGAGCATGCGCGCGATCCGCGCCGCGGAGACGAAGCGACTGACCGGCGCGAAGTCTCTCGGCGCAAACGCGGCGTTCGCGATCGTCACGCTGCTGGCCCTCGTGCCGCACGCGGGCGTGGCGCTGGTGGCGTTCGCCGAGCCGAACTCGTGGTACGACAGCGTGCTGCCGCGCTCCTGGACGCTGTCGAACATCGAGCAGGCGCTCGGGCACCCGCTGGCGTTCAGCTCGATCCGCAACAGCCTGCTGCTGGCCTCCGTCGCGAGCCTCGCGGACATCTTCCTGGGCGTGCTGATCGGGTACATCATCGTTCGCACGCGCGTGCGCGGGCGCACCTTGCTCGACAGCCTCACGATGCTCCCCCTCGCGGTGCCGGGGCTGGTGATGGCCTTCGGCTACATCGCGCTGAGCCTGCGCTGGCCCTTCGGCCCCGGCGATCCTCTGGAGGGCGCGATCGACATCGTCGGCGCGAACCCGAACCCGTTCCCGCTGCTGATCGTGGCGTACGCGGTGCGCAGGCTGCCGTACGTCGTGCGCGCGACGGTGGCGGGGCTGCAGCAGGTGTCGAGCGAACTGGAAGAAGCGGCGCGGACGTTCGGCGCAACGCCCGTGGGCGCGGTGCGCAAGGTCGTGGTGCCGCTGATCCTGCCGAACCTCATCGCCGGCGGCCTGCTGGCCTTCAGCTTCGCGATGCTGGAAGTGAGCGACAGCCTCATGCTGGCCCAGCAGGAGCGCCACTACCCGATCACGAAGGCGATCTACGGCTTCACCCTGCGCCTCGGCGACGGCGTGGCCATCGCCAGCGGCATGGGCCTCTGGGGCATGGCGCTGCTGACGGCGACGCTGGTGGGCGTCTCCATCTTGCTCGGGAAGAAACTGGGCGCGGTGTTCCGGGTGTAGCCCGCTCAGGGTGAGGAACGCCCTGAAGCGCCCTACACACCCAGTTCCCGCGCCAACTCCACCACGCGCTCGTAGTTCGCACGGAAGAAGCGCGTGTAC
>JBICHM010000283.1:0-5991 GCA_043101835.1 Phycisphaerales bacterium
CCCGCGCGATCGCCTCGAGCGCGCCCGCGTGGGGCACGCCCTCGACGCGGACGGCCCCGCTCTCGCCGTCAACCGCGACGATCGGCGCCCCGTGCACGCGGATCACCCGCTCTGCGGGGCGCGCCGGCGTCGCCAGTTCCACCGCGATGATCGCCCCGTCGTCAATCCGGAGTTCGAGCGGCGGCGCGACGCGCACAGGGGGCGCATTCGGGGCGCCCATCGCGGTCAGAATGATCGCTCCGTCGCCATCGAGCGCCACGCGCTCCGCGGTGCGCGTCAGGCGAACGCGCATCTCCGGTTCGAACCCCGCGCCACGCGCCTCACGCTCGACCGGCCGCCCCGTGGTGCGGCACGCGCCCACCGAGAGGCCGACCACCACGACCGCCAGGAGCGCGAGCAATGTCGCGACGGCGGCCCCGCGCCTCGTGGCGAGGCGTCTGTGCAGTCGTCGAATCACGCGTGCGCCGGCCATGGCGAGCGGTCCGTCCGTGAGGCGTCGCCGGGGCGCGACCCGACGCGCGGTGGGAGGTCAGGAATCGAGTTCGCGAAGGCCCACGCCGTAGCTGGCGAGGCGCTCCTTGATCTCCAGCAGCGAGGTCTGGCCGAAGTTCTTGATGCCCATCAGCTCCGCCTCGGTGCGGCTGCACAACTCGCCGATCGTGTGGATGTTGAGCATCTGCAGCGCCTTCCGAGCGCGAACGGAGAGGTTCAGCTCGCCGACCGGCTTCGTGAGGATGCCCTCCTTGCCGGCGGTGCGGGCGCGGTCGTACAACTCGCGCATCACGTGACGTTGCTGCTCGTCGGCGCGCTGGCCGAGACGCAGACCCTTGGTCGAGAGCATCTGCTTGATCTCGACGAGGCTCGTCTCGCCGAAGTTCTTGTAGGAAAGCAGCTCGGCCTCGCTGATCCGCAGCAGGTCGCCCAGCGTGCGGATGTTCATCTTCTTGAGGCAGTTCCGCGCGCGGACCGAAAGCTCGAAGTCCGTGACGGGCGTGTCGAGCAGCGCGTTGCGCTTCGCGAGGTCGCGATCCATCTCCTCATCGAACGTCATCGTGCGCGAGGCCTCGACGTCCTTCATGAACAGACGTGCGCGCGGGTGGTTCGGCGCCGTGTCGAGCACCTGGCGGAGGCACTTCTCGGCCGAGGCGTAGTCGCCGCGGTCCTCGTAGAGCACCGCGAGGTTGATCAGCGAGTTGATGGGGGCGCGGTCCTGCTTGCAGCAGCGCTCGTAGAGGCTGATCGCCTCATCTTCCTCGCCGACGAGATCGAGCTCGAATGCGAGCTTGAAGAGGGCCTCCTGGTTGTCGGGATCGGTCGTGACCGCCTTGCGGTAGGCGCTGATCGCGCCCTCGCGATCGCCGGCCGCCGCGGCCTCGTCGCCCACGCGCAGGTTCTTCTGCGCCGCCTCGCGATCGGCCTTGGAGGTCTCCTCCTTGCCGATGACCGTGTCCATCACGCTGTCCGCCATGCTCCGCTGCTCCTGCGCGCCGCGAGGCCGCCGGGTCGCTGCCCGGGCCGCCGCGTGCGATTCTCGGCTGATTCAGGGTCGAAGGACAGTATACGCCCCTCGGAGTCGCGCCGATGCCTGCCGCCCGGCGTCCGGCGCGCCGTCACACCCCGGCCCGCTCCGGGGAGGCGTCAAGGCCCGCCATCGCCGGCGACGGAACCGGGGTGTCCAGGGCATCCGGGCCGGCGGGCGCCTGAGCGCCCAGCAGGTTGATCGACCGCCACCGCCCCCCGACGAACCGCCACACCATCGCCACGCCCAGCAGGATGATGTACAGAGCCGCCGCCATCCACGGGCCGATGCTCCGCAGGTCCGGCAGCGCCGTGGCCATCGCCCAGCCTCCGCCGACCGTGATCGTCCACGACAGCGACGCCGACACCACCCCCGGCCAGATCGTGTCGCCGGCCCCGCGCAGGGCGCCCATCAGCACGACGCCGACCGCGTCGAAGAGCTGGAACACCGCGGCGCAGACCATCAGCCACCCGCCGATGCGCACCATCTCGTCAGCCTGCTCCAGCGTGAACTCATCGCTCACGAAGAAGCGGATCATCGGCTCGCGGAGGATGACGAACAGCAGCGCGCACGCGCCCATGTACGCCATCCCGAGGCGCACGCCCAGCCACGCGCATCGCTCCGCCCCGGCGACATCCCCGGCGCCCAGGTACCGCCCGACCACCGCCGTCACCGCGAACGACAGCCCGAGCGTCGGCATGAACGCCAGGGTCAGGTACCGCAGCGTCACCCACGACGCAGCGTTGTCCACCGTGCCGAAGCTCCCCGTCAGCACCATCATGAACACGCCCCAGCAGATGATCTCGTTGCCCTGCTGCAGCCCGCTCGGCCACCCCACCCGCCACAGCCGGCGCCAGTGCTCCAGCGACACCCGCCAGGTCGAGCGCGACCGGAACTTCGCATCGATCGACGGCGAGAGGAACAGCGCCATCGGAATCGCGAACTCCACCAGCCCGCCGAGCACGGTGCCGATGGCCGCGCCGGTGATCCCCAGCTCCGGGAAGCCCCACTTGCCGAAGATCAGCGCGTAGTTCGCCACCACGTTCACGACATTCGCCGCGACCGTCGCGATGAGCACCACGCCCGGCCGGTGGGCGCCGTAGAAGAAATGGCTGAGCGCCCGGGCCGCCAACGGAAAGAACGCGCCGAACAGCAGGATCTGCGTGTACACGGTCTCGAGGCGGACCACCTCCGCAGTGTGCCCCATCGCCTCGAAGACGGGCCGGCACACCGCCGCGAGCGCGAGCATGCCGATGGCCGCCAGTGCGCACATCCACAGCCCATTCCAGGCGTACGCGCTGCCCTTCTCCGGCGTGCCGGCGCCAAGGTTCTGGGCCACGAAGGTGTTCACGATGCTCAGCGTGCCGATGAGGGCCGCCATCGGGATCCACACCGTCATGCCGCCGTTGCCCTGGGCCGCGATCGCGTCGGCGCCCAGGTCGGCCACCATCCGCAGATCGACGAACTGCATGAGCGTGTACGAGGTCATCGTCGCCACCGCCGGCAGGGCGATGGCGATCAGCTCGCGCAGTGGCGACGCGGCGCCAGTGGGCGCCTGCTCGGGTTGGCTCGGTGCGGTGGACACGGGAACCCCCAGCGTAGGCCGATTCGATACCGGCCAGACGCCGAGCGGCTCACCCGTTTTTCAGGATCCGGCGTCGCGCGACTCAGGCGCCGGCGCCGAGCACCTTCGCCTGCGCCAGCGAGGCGCGCTCGCTCATGCGTCGCGCCGTCTCGCGTGGCAGCGCGAGGGCCTGCGCCTGCCGGCGCACCTCCTCGGCCATCCACAGCACGATCGGCCCCCAGTCGCGAGACCGGTCGAACCGCTCGCAGTCGCGATCGAGGTGGTCCAGCAGCACGCGTGCGTACCGCTGGTCCCGATCGCTGCCGGGGCGCTCCTCCCGGCCGGCGCTTGCCTCCGGGGTGGACTCGACGGATCGACGGTCGGCCATTCTCGACTCCTCCGACAAGGGTGCGTTCCCGTCTCGTGCATCCTGACCCGCCGCTCGCGTCGAACCAGTGGTTTTTGCGAGATCTCGGTCAGGACTGCGCCGACGCGCCGACCGTCTGCAACGCCTGGGGATCCGAGCGAAGTCGATCCGACCGCCGACCCCGCTCGCTGGTAGCATGCCGCCGTGATGGAGCACGCCGACACCGCCCAGGCCCAAACCGACCGCCCCGACGCTTCGCACCCGTCCGAGAACGCCGACGGACGCGTGGGCGAACTCGTCGAGGCCGTCCTCATCAGCGTGGATCGCCCGATGACCGCCGGAAAGATCGCCGAGGCCCTCGCCCTCGGCGCCGATGTCGATGGCCCCGGCCAGGTCGACCGCGCCGTCGCCGAGCTCAACGAGGCCTACGAGCGCACCGGCCGCGCCTTCCGCATCGAGCGCGTCGCGGGCGGGTTCCGCCTCATGACGCTCCCCGACTTCGCGCCGGTCATCGCCGGCCTCCGCACGGCGCGCGACGCCGGGCGCCTCAGCCGGCCCGCCGTCGAGACGCTCGCGATCGTCGCGTACCGCCAGCCCATCACGCGCGCCGATCTCGAGGCCATCCGCGGCGTTTCCTGCGGCGAGGTCCTCAAGACGCTCCTCGAACGGCGCCTCGTCGCCATCGCAGGACGCGCCGAGGAGCCCGGGCGACCGATCCTCTACGGCACCACCAAGCGATTTCTCGAGGTCTTCGGGCTCTCGAGCATCAAGGACCTCCCCAAGGCAGGCGAACTGCACCTCGGAGACCCGCAGGAATGAACATCCGCTCGCTCGGGCCGGCGCTCGCGCTCGTCCTCGTCGCGTTCACGCTCACCGGCTGCAACTCCTACGTGCTCCAGGGGCGCGTCATCGCCGGTGATATCTCCTATGTCGCCGTCGTCGACGGCGACGACCCACGCCTCGATGCGCCGGGCATCCCGGGCGCGTCGCTGCGCCTCGAGACCGACCCCAGCCGCATCAGCCGCGAAGTCGTCGGTGAGACGACCTCCGGCGCCGATGGCACCTTCCGCATCCCCTTCAAGAAGGTCGGGGGCGGCGTTCTGATGTACGACGTCGGCGTCACCGTGCGCCGCGACGGCTATCAGCCCGCCACGCTCCAGTTTCGACTCCCGCCCGGCGCGAAGCGTCTCCTCGTGATGATGAGCCCCGGCCCCGACCGGATGGGCGATCCGGACGCCGACGATCCGCTGAAGCAGTACGAACGCTACCGCTGAGCAGGCGACCGGCGCGCTCGCGACCGGGAACCCCCGCCTGCTTGGGCCGTACCATCCCGCGATGCCGGCCCGCTCGCGCAAGTACCACATCGACAGCGCCGCCTCGATGTACGTCGGGGTGACCTTTATTGTCGGGCTCGGCGCGTTCTACAGCCAGAACAACCTGCTGTACGTCATCTTCGCGATGGCGCTCTCGGCGATGCTGGTCTCCGGCGCGGTGGGCGGCGCCTCGCTCATGCGCATCGACGCCCGGCGCCTCCCGCCCACGAGCGCGACGGTGGGGGCGCCCGCCACCATCCGGTACCGCATCGTCAACCGCGCCCGGTGGCTCGCCGCCTTCGCCCTCGAGGTCGCAGAAGATCCGGCCCCGCGCCGACGCGACCCGTGGCAGGCGCACATGAACCGGCCGGGCGCCTTCGGCGCGCGCGTCCCGCCCGGTGGCGCGCTCGTCGTCGAGGGTGTCGCGCTGCCGACCCGACGGGGCGAGGCGCGACTCGCCGCCGTGCGCGTCAGCTCGCGCTATCCCTTCGGCATCGTGCGCAAGAGCGTGCGCTACGAGCAGCCCGGATCGATCCTCGTGCGCCCTCGACCGATCCCGCCCCCGCGTGATCTCCTGGATCGCGCCGCGGCGCGCCCGTCGCGCAGAGCCGGCCAGCGCCGCGCGCGCGGCCTGGGCGCCGAGCCGGAGTTCGTGGCGCTCCGCGAGTACGTGCCCGGCGACAGCCCACGCCAGATCGCCTGGCGCGCCAGCGCCCGGCGCGATGAACTCGTCGTGCGCGAGCAGGCCGCCAGCGCCCGCGCAGCGCTGTGGACGGTGCTCTGCCTCGCCGCCGAGGGCGACGAGGCGAACGAGCGCGCGATCTCCTGCGCCGCCGGCGTCATCCTCGAAGGCGCCCGTCGCGGCATGCGCGTCGGCCTCGCCGTGCCGGGCCTCGGCTACAGCCGCCCGCCCGCCGGCGCAGGCGCCGGCTCCAGCAACGAGCACATCGCCACACTGCTCGACGACCTGGCGCGCATCGAGTGCGCAGCGCTCGACCCCGCAGCGCAGGCCGGCTGGACGGCGCGGTCCGATGGCGCGATCGTCGTTGTCCGCGCTGCCGCAGCGCTGCTTCCGGCGCTTGAGCCCGGCGCCGCGGTGCTCGAGGCCGACGAAGCGACGAACGACGACGCGGTCGCGGAGGTCGCGGCGTGAATGACCGCTTCCGCCTGCTCCTGCACGCCACCATCGGCGTGGCGCTGGTCACCTACAGCAGATCGGAAGAGCACA
>JBICHM010000284.1:0-12082 GCA_043101835.1 Phycisphaerales bacterium
GGCGTGGGCATCATGGGCCTGTTCTCGATCAACCTGCCCCAGCAGGTGTACATGGTGAACCCCAAGGCCGACAGCGTCGGCGGGTCGTTCCTCTTCGGCGTGATGACGGCGGTGCTGGGTCTGCCGTGCTTCGGTTTCGTGGCGGGCGCGCTGCTCGCCGGAGCCGCGACGCTTCCCCCGGCGGTGATCATGGTCATCTTCGGTTCGCTGGGTATCGGGATGGCGGCGCCGTATCTCGTGCTCAGCGCCAAGCCCAGCCTCGTCGAGAAGCTCCCGCGCACCGGCCCGGCCAGCGAGCTGGTCAAGCAGGTGATGGGGCTGCTCCTGCTCGCAGCCGCGGCGTACTTCGTCGGGTCGGGCGCGCTCGGGTGGCTGAGTGAGCGTCCGGGGCTGGCGAAGAGCCTTCCGTGGTGGTCAAAGGCAGTCCACTGGTGGCTCGTCGCGCTCTTCGCGGCCCTCGCCGGGCTCTGGCTCCTCATCCGCACGTGGCAAATCACGCCGAAGGCCGGTCGGCGTGTCGCGTTCAGCGTCGTCGCGTTGCTGCTGGGCTCGGCCGCGGTCGCGTACGCGGCTGACACCACGCGTCGCCTCGCCGACAACATCTGGACGCCCTACGACGAGGCGGAGCTCCGGGCCGCGCGCGACCGGGGCCAGATCGTCGTCGTGGACTTCACCGCGGAGTGGTGCCTGAACTGCAAGGCGCTCAAGGCCGCGGTCATCGAACGTCAGCCGGTGAAGGGCGAACTGCTCAAGGCCGGCGTGGTTCCGATGGTCGCCGACCTGACGAGCACGAAGGCTCCGGGCTGGGACAAACTCCGCGACCTTGGCCAGACTGGCATCCCGCTGCTGGTCGTCTACGGCCCCGGGCTCGACGAGCCGTGGCAGAGCAACGCCTACACGAGCCAGCAGGTGCTCGACGCGTTGGCTCGGGCCGCCGGCGAGGGCGGGCGCGTCGCACGTGCCGACTGAGCGGGTCGGGAGGGACGGGCGGGGGCGCCGGGGCAAATCTGCTCTCGCCGGCTCCGGAAACCATTGACACGCCGGGCGAGGTGTTCTAGTTTTCCCCGCTCGCCGCTCGGCATCGCCGGGGGCGGGCGATGGGCCGCGGGGCCCGACAATCCGCGGGTGTAGCTCAGTGGTAGAGCGTCACGTTGCCAACGTGAATGTCGTCGGTTCGAATCCGATCACCCGCTTTTTGAAGAAGCCCCTAATTTCCTTGCTGCAAGGTGTTTAGGGGCTTCTTCCGTTTTGGCACTACTTTGCTCTCGGTTGAGGGATCGACCTATGTAGTGCTGGTTCGGCCTGATTTGTAGTGCAGATAACGGTCCACGTCGCGGCCGCAATCACAGGCTGTCGCCGACTACGAGGACGTGAAGATCAGAACTGTCGACGAGCCGCGAACGCGATCGGAGTCAGAAGGCTGACTCCTCGACCGACCGAATGGCTGCTCAGACGACTTCAGGATGTATCTAGTTTGCTGCGGTAACGTCGGGTGCCGTCGCCCATTCGCCAGGCGGCTCTACTCAGCTTCGCCCTTCACGAAGTTCCGGTCAGGGCATTCGTGATGCTGGCCGTATCTGCGATCTCGGCGATGTTAGTCAGGCCCGTCCTGAGGTCCATCTCTTGCCATTCGGCAGACATCGAGGCTGTCGCATCGGACGCCAGAACGACCCGGTAGCCGTGATCCGCCGCTGCTCGGGCGGTGCCGTTGACGGCGTGGCAGGTGTGTACGCCTGTCACGATGACCGTATCAATGCCGAGGTTGCGCAACCATATGTCGAGCTGGGTTCCATGGAACGAGCTCATGCGCGCCCTTTCCAGAACGAGATCACCGTCCTTGGGTTCGGCCCCATCCACCGGCTGTGCGCCCCACTTGCCGCGCACCACCATTTCGTTCTCGGCGATCTGGCGGAACAGTTTGATGTTGCGGCCGGAATAGTCGGCTTCTGGTTCGACCACGAAATGGCAATGCACCACCTGCGCCCCGGCCTGCCGTGCAGCCTCAGAGATCTTTCCGGCGTTCTCGACGACGTTCTGCTCAATTGCGTGCTGGAAGGCTTCAGTGCCATCAGATGCTCCGCCTGCGGCCAGATTGTCATTCTGGAGGTCGACGACGAGTACGGCACAGCGGCTAGGCTCGAGATCGAGATCGCTCATTTCGTAATCCTTTCTACTATCTGGACGTTATCCGTTCGACTTGGCGTTCGCTAGGGTCGTTCATCCGAGCTGTCCCCGAATGGCTGCTCTTGACAACCTGTGCGAAAGAATGCCAGTACTGACTGGATCGGCGCTCTCGCCGTGTTGCTAACGTCGATCGAGGGGATGGTCGTCGTTACTCGCCGCGGTCGTAATAGAACTGGTCGTGGACGATCTTGCCCTTGTCGTTCCATCGCGCGACAAGGACTTGCTCGACGTGGCAAAGGCATTGGTCGCTGGCATGCCTATCACCTCACTGTGATGCTGTGAATGTGACACTCTCGCCGTCCTTCGGCATTCGGACCTTGTCAAGGAGGTCGGGTGAGAGCCGTGCGTGGATGTCGTCGCGAGTCGTCGGGCAATGGTTTAGAGCTCCGATGTGGTTGATCACGACTCTTGCGGGCGCGAGCCGGGCGAACTGTTCCAACTCGCGCAAGTTCATGAGAACTGGCCCCCCGATATCGAGGCGGGCACCTCCCCCCGGCACAACGCAGATGTCAGGTTTCCGGGATGTGAGAACCCCGGTCACGGTTTCCGTCAGCACCGTGTCGCCGGTGAGGTACACGACGGGTTCGCCGGGGAACTCGATGACGTAGCCCGCCCCCGGACCCATCAGCTTGCCCACCACGCCGCGCCCGTGCGATGTCCGGACAGCTTCGACGCTGCCGTCGAGCAAAGGAATGGCGTTCTCGGAAACGGGGCTGGCCTCCAGCCCGCGTTTACGCAACCCGCGCTCGTCGCCGGCGCGGCAGAACACGGGGATCCCACGATCACGGAGCCAAGCGGCTCCGGCTCTGTCGAGATGGTCGCAGTCGACGCCGTAGTGGACATGGCTCACAAGACAGGCATCGATCGAGTCGAGCAGTGATTCCCAGTTCTCTGGCAGCGGCGTGAGCGGGTTCCTGCGTGCCTTTGACCTGATCACCGAATACGGCGGCAAAGTCCCCGGGTCGCCGAGCATGGGGTCCACGAGAATGCGTGTCCGCCCGAGTTCCAGCACGCAGGTCGCGTTTCTGATCTGGTGGTACCGCATGCGTGCGCCTCCTGCCGTCGACCGATACCGGTCTACTCACTCACTAAGTAGCCAGAAACGTCCTTGGTCAGTGCCCATTCAAAATTCGAGAACACAGAGAACCAGAGCCCGGCGGCCATACTCAGAAGCGCGTAGAACCAGTTGCGTTCAAGACTCGCCGCGCCCGGGGTACTTGTTGGGGATGATGTACTTGAACCCGGCGATCAGCTCGTCGATGCTCGGTCTTGTGAAGGGCATCGTCTGAATCGAAGCGGCGTACAACTCGCCGTCCGGGCGGACGATGAACAGGCCCGGCTCGCTGAACACTTCAGGCTCGTCGGGCTTGATGGCCCTCGATACGTACAGACCCCACTCGCGAGCGTCATCGATGCTCAAGCCGTACCCGATGCGGAGATTCTTGATCCCCCAGTCGATCTTGCTCTTCTTGGCTCTTTCCTCTGAGTCGCTGCTGATCGCGACCGCGTTGATGCCCATCGACCTGAGCTCTTCAAACTTCCGGTCGATGCTGTTGAGGTACTTGTGGCAGATCGGGCAGTGCAGGCCTCTGTAGAAGAAGACGAAGGTGAAGTGCTCCGGCTTCTGCTCGCCGAGTGTCCAGTCGGGGCCGCCGACGGTGCTGACGGACAGAGACGGTACTTGGGTCTGTGGTTTGATCATGGCGTGTGTTCCTTAGCCAGGTCTTTCAGTCGCGGTCGAGCACAATGCGGAACCGCGGCTTTCCGTTACGCAAGTGCTCAAATGCCTCGTTGACTTGACTCATCGGGAAGTGTTCGTTGACGGGGGTCACGTTGTGACGTGCCGCGAAATCAAGCATTCGGCGGATGACCGAGGGAGGCCCCACCGGTGACGATCCGACCGAGAGCTGGCTGAACATCATCGGGATGAGATTGAGATCAAGGGGCTGCGTGACAGCGCCGAGCATGTGGAGTCGGCCCTTGGGCTTGAGCGTCCCAATCAGCGCGTTCCAATCGAGCGGGACGTTGACAGTCGAGAGCAGCAGGTCGAATCGCTTGCCCGCGGACTTGATCGCGTCGTTGTCGCGCGAGTTGATCGTGTCGTGGGCGCCCATCTCGATGGCTTCGTCTCGCTTCGAGTCCGAGGTAAACGCGGTGACACGGGCGCCCCAGGCGTTGGCGAACTTGAGCGCCAGGTGCCCGAGCCCGCCGATGCCGATCACGCCGACGCTAGAGGTGGGCGACAGATCGAGTTGGACGAGCGGGTTGAAGACCGCCATCCCACCGCAAAGCAGCGGTCCTGCTTCTCGGAGATCAAGCCCCTCGGGCAGCTTCATTACACTCGCCGATTGCGCACGAACCGTATCGGCGAACCCGCCGTGACGCC
Organism: Phycisphaerales bacterium; assembly: GCA_043101835.1. GTDB lineage: Bacteria > Planctomycetota > Phycisphaerae > Phycisphaerales > UBA1924 > JBICHM01. Next base: position 4,571 of record JBICHM010000284.1, read on the forward strand.
CGGCGATCGTGGGCTCTGCATTCTCGCAGAGGTTGTGATCCCCGCCCATGCACTCATCGCAGGTCATGCAGTAGCCCGAGTGCCAGCCGAGCCCGACAGGATCACCCTCTTTGAGGTGCGTCACATGGCTGCCGGCGCGCAAGACTCGTCCCGTTACCTCGTGCCCGGGCACGAACGGAAACTGCGTCATGCCCCACTCGTTGTCGAGCATGCTGAGGTCGCTGTGGCAGATGCCGCACGACTCGACGGCGATATCGACCTCGTCGGCTCCGATCTTCCCGAGTTCGTACTCGTAGGGCTCGAACGTGCCCTTGGCTTCCTTCGCGGCGTAGGCCTTGACAAGCATGCTTCTTTCTCCAGTGGTGTGTGGTATCCCAAGCAAAGAGCGCGTCGGACGGTCAAGCCCGCCGCGCTTGCAGTACGATCTGGTTGTGAGCTCACAGAGTGACGTGGTCTTTGTCGAAGACACTGATCAGCTTCTGGTTCACGAACTCCATGATGCCGAGGTCCGCGAGCTCGCGGCCGTAGCCGGATTTCTTCACGCCGCCCATCGGCATGCTGGCATAGGTCCAGGAGATCTGGTTAACGAAGCAGGTGCCCGACTCGATGCGCTCGGCGACGCGGCGCCCACGATCCAAGTCGTTGGTGTGCACCGATCCGCCGAGCCCGAAATCGCTGTCGTTCGCGATGCGGATTGCATCCTCTTCGTCCTTGGCGATGTGAATGATCGCCACCGGGCCGAAAAGTTCTTCCGTATCGGCGGGCGAGCCCTTGGGGATGTCGGTCATGATCGTGGGCTCGATGAACGCGCCGTCGCGCTTGCCGCCGACGCGGATCTTCGCCCCGGCCTTGACCGATTCGTTGATCTGGCGTTCCAGTTCGATCGCGGCTTTCTCGTTGCAGACCGGTCCGTAGCCGGTGGCCTCGTCGAGCGGGTCGCCCGGCTTGAGTTCGGCGAAGAGCTTGGTCGCGCGATCGAGAAACTCCTCGGCGATTGATTCGACAAGGATGATTCGCTTGGCGGAGATGCAGATCTGCCCCGAGCAAAGCAGCTTGCCGATCATGAACCGCTGGATGGTCGCGTCCATGTCTGCGTCTTCGAGCACGATGAACGGGTCAACGCCGCCGAGCTCCATGACGGTCTTCTTGACGTTCCGTCCCGCCTGCTCGGCGACCGCGGCGCCGCCCTTGTTGCTGCCGGTGAACGCGACGCCAACGACGCGGTCGTCGTCGATGATGCTGCCGGCATTGCGCGCTGAGAGTTGGAGGTTGGTGTGCACGCCGACGGGAACGCCCGCGTCCTTGAGGACTTGGTCGAACGCCTCTGCGCACTGCGGCACGTTCGACGCGTGCTTGGTCAACACGACATTTCCGGCCATGAGCTGTGGCGCCGCGACGCGCGAGGGCTGGTAGAACGGGAAGTTCCAGGGCTGGATGCCGTACACGATGCCCGTCGGCTGATTGATCAGCGTGCCCTTGCCCTCCTTGGTGTCATACTCCTTGGGGGCGAGGATCTTCTCGCCCTCGTCGGCGTAGTAGTCGAAGATGGTCGCGCAGAGGTCGATCTCGGGGCGCGCGTCCCCGATCTTCTTGCCCATCTCCAACGTCATGAGCCGCGCGAGCTCCTCGCGGCGTTCGCGGAAGAGCTCGGCGGCACGCCGCAGAATTCCGGCCCGGTGCGCGAAGCTCGTGTCCCGCCACTCGCGAAAGGCCTCGTCGGCCTTGCCGATCGCGCGATCGACCTCGTCGGGCGTCATTTCTTGGTAGGTCTTGAGGGTCTCGCCGTTGTACGGGTTGATCGACTTCAGTGTGCCGCGTTTCTCTGTCAGTGTCGCAGTGCTCATGATGCAGTCTCCTTTGGAAATCTCAGTGTGACGACCGATCGATCGGTCGGGTGCGTGGGCAAAAAAAACTAGACGGTGATCGAAGCGATGTATGACATCGCAGCGTTCATGTACATGGGCTGGTCACGTTTGGCGCGTGCGAGTACTTGAAGCCCTTCAAGCAGCGCAAGGAACGCGGCAGCGGCATCGGCCGGTTCGCCTTCGAACGAGAGCGAGCCCTCTCGCAGGCCCTGCTCGAAGACCTTCGCGTACCGATCGATAGCCCGGCTCGCGGAGAGTCTGAGGTCGGCTTGGACCGACTCGCTTAGGGTTGAGACACTCTGGCCAAGCGAATTGAGCAGACAAAGCCGATTCTCCTTCAGACCGCGTTCGAAGATGCCTGCAATTCGACGGAGTTTTTCCGGGGCAGCCAGGTCCGCCTCAATGACAGAGCCGTATTCCGCGCCATACTTGGTCTGGCAGCGATCGACCAGCGCCGCCGCCACCGCTTCCTTGTTTGGAAAGTGGTGAAAGACACTGGCCTTGCTGAGCCCCACCGCATCAGCAAGCTGCTGAAAACTGACCGCGGCAAGCCCTCGCTCCTGGACCATCTCTTCTGCGACATCGAGAACACGGTCACGCATGCTTCCATCGTACCGACCGATCGGTCGGTAGTCAAGGCGGGCTGGCGAAGAGAATATTGATACTGCCCGCACCGCACGACCAACGCCGCTCAGGTTCCATCCGGTGCGGTGGTTTCAGATCCACATGACGCTGCGTCTCGAGGCCGGCACGAAGCGGGGGTGGATGTCCATAGTCAGCGCGGGGCCCGGCATCGCGAGACCCGACCTGACTGAGGCACCTTGAGCCCGCATGGCCGCACGCCACCCCCGGCCGTCATGACTGCAGAACCCGAGTTGACACGGTTCAGATTCGACCTGAATAGGAGAGTACGAGGACCGGAACTCGATCACACCGGGCGGCGGTGTCCGTATCGATAACCGTTCAGGGCATCTGCAACCGTTTCGATTGCCAACGTGAATGTCGTCGGTTCGAATCCGATCACCCGCTTTCGATGATCCGCACGCCCCGGCCCACCAGCCGGGGCGTTGTGTTTTTGGCAGGCTCGATTGAGAGGAGCGGCCGGTCGCGCCAGGCGTCCGTGGGTATCTTCGAGTCTGCCGGACCGGGCCCAGACTGACTGCGGGGAGATCAGGTATGCCGAGTCGCCGTCGCGCATGGAGTGTGCATGTCGGGGCCCTCGCGCTCGCGACCGCGGTGAACCTCGCGGGGTGCGGGGTCAAGAACGTGCCGCTGATGCCGACACCGGTGATCTACACCGCTGGCGGCCTGGAGCCGTTCCGGAATCTGCCGGACGCGCGAAAGACGCCGATCGTCGACATCTTCTACGCGACCAATCGCGACCGGGTCGACGACTGGCAGGCGATTCACTACGGCAATCGTTTCACGGACCGCATTGCGCTCGGCGCCGCGGCGATGCGCATCGGCGGCCCCGGTATGACCTGGGAGCGCCTGCTCGAACTCTCGAAGACCGCCGAGCGCGACGACGAGCCGACCATCGAACTCAGCGGCGTCCTCGAGCGCGGCGTCGTGGCCGTCGATGATCCATCCGGCCCGCTCTCCCTCGAGAGCGCGCAGTTCGTCAACGCAATCAACCAGCGACTTGCCGAGTCCGACGACTCCGACATCTTCGTCTACGTTCACGGCGCCAAGGTGAACTTCTACAACGCCGGCGCGTACACCGCCCAGATGGCGCACTTCATGGGGCGTCAGATGGTGAGCGTGGCGTTCTCGTGGCCGACGCGCCAGAACCTCTTCGCCTACGCCGCGGGAACCGACTTCCAGCGGGCGTACCGGTCGGGCGAGGCGCTGGCGTCCTTTGTCGAGTTCCTCAGCGCGAACACGGACGCGGAGCGCATCCACATCCTCTGCTGGAGCGCCGGCGCACGGGTGTTCTCGACGGCCCTCACACAGCTTCGCGAGCGGTATCCGGACGAGTCGGTCGAAGCGCTGCGAGCGCGATTCCGCCTCGGCGTCGCCATCTTCGCAGCGGGCGACCTGCCGTCGAGCCGATTCGTCGAGGAGATCGAGACAATGCACGCGCTCGTTGATCGGCTCGTCGTGACGGTGAGCGACAGCGACAACGCGCTCGTCAAGGCCGCGAGACTCATGGGCGGCACGACGCGACTCGGGCAGTACGGCCGGCGCCTCTCGGACGAGGAGCGCGAACGCCTTATCGCCCTCGAACGGTTCGAGCTTGTCGATGTGTCCTACGGCAAGCGCGAGCGGGGCTTCAACATCGCCGGCCACCGCTACTGGTTCGATCATCCGTGGTCCGGGACCGACACGCTTCTGCTTCTTCGGACGCGCCTCGACGCGAAGGCGCGCGGTCTTGAGCAGGGCGAATCACGGGTGCACTGGTGGTTTCCGCCCGATTACCCGCAGCGACTCGCCGAGGGTGTTCGAGCGATCCAGGACGCCGAAGCATCCGCACAGTGAGGCACGTCTACTGGGTGGGCGGCGGCGAGCCCTCGGCCTGCAGTGGCGTCTCGTCGCGCAGGCGCAGGGCGATATCAGCGAGCACCCGCTTGTTTCGCGGGATGCTGAAATGCGAGAGTCGCCAGTGCGCCGGCGTCCAGATCGGATGCATCCCGGGCGGGGCGGCGTGCCTCGCGCCGACGATTCGGTCGTTCAGCGTGGCGTAGCAGACCAGCGCGTAGCCGGCCTCCGGCAACGCGGCATTCAGCGCTGCGAGCGCCGCGGACTCCTTCTGCATCTGCCGCGCCGAGGTGTCCGGCGCGAAGAAGTCGCCCCACGCATGCGTGCCCGCGTGCGGTGTCGCGAGCGTGTACAGGGTCCTGATCCGCAGGCGCTTCCGGCAAGACTCGTCCTCCTCGGGCGCCTCCGCGGCGAGGCGGGCAAGGATCCCGCCCATTGAATAGCCGACGACATCCACCTCGACGGTCCACTCGGGGTCGTCGCATGGCCATCGCCCCTCGACCGCTCCCACCACCTTTCTCGCACCGCCGGCGAGGGAGTTTGTGAGCGGCGTCGCAACGGAGATCACCTCTGCGTTGTCGGCGCCCGTGAGCCGGATCAGCGAGGCCTCGATGGAGTCTGCAAATGCGCCCGTCCCGCGCCACCCGGCGATGACGACCAACGGTCGCGTGAGGCCGACCGGTTCGGCCTCCATGCGGGCGAGCTCGGCGCGCACCGCCGCGCTCGGCGCTGTGAACCCCTCGCTCGGTGGCGGCATGTGGGGTGCGCAGGCGCTCAGAACGCTGGCGACGAGCAGGAGTCCGACCGCTCGCCTCGTCACTCTGGGAGCCCCACGCTCGGCGCCACCTCGTTCACGATGCGCTCCTCGTAGTCCGGTGGGAACACCCACCACGCGGCGTCGGCCGGGCTGCCTGGATGCACGAGCCCGCGCTCCCACGGCGAGAGGCCGTAGCGCCATTGCAGGATGACATCGGTGACGACCTGTGGATTGTCTTTCCAGTAGGAGTGCCCCCAGGCGCCGACGCCCCGCCGACGCTGCGCGCTGGTTGCGTCGACGACATGCACGCGCGACTGCCCGGAGCGCGTCGCGTCGCGCATTTCATCGCCGGAGGGCATCGCGCCGCGCGAGCCGATCGTGACGCGCCCGGCATTGGCGATTCGGGCCAGCAGCATCGTGCTGTCCACGCCCGACTTGTACACGGTGATCTGCTCGCAGACGCTGTCGATCTCGTCGGCGTAGTACTGCCAGCCGGTGAAGTAGTCCTCGTCGGACCCCGCGAGCACCACGGCGCCGATGCGCGAGTGGTAGGGCATCTCGTCGTGCGAGAAGCGGCCGTAGATGTTCCGCAGGTCGCGCAGGGCGCCGGTGGCGACCTGGCCGCCGGCGCTGTACGCGAGGATATTGATCCGATCGACCTCGGTCTCCTCGACCAGGAACAGCAGCAGTTCGCGGAGCGCCCGAATGCTCCCGCGTGCGCGGTCGCCTGCGCGGAAGTACTGGAACGCGGTCGAGCCCGACGGCCAGGTGAAACAGATGTGGACGCCGTCGCCGCCCATGTAGTAAGCGAGGCTCGCCAGTTGATTCACCGGCGTCGTGAACTCCGCCGTCGCGCCGTGCACGTAGAGATAGACATTCCGAGTCCCTGAAGCCTCGAACTCGCTGTCAATGGCGTCCGCCCACGACTCCGCCGCCGTCCACACGGGGTCGGTCCTCGGGGCGTCGCGCATGGTGCGCCCATGCTCGTGCGGCGGCGGGCTGGCGATCGTTGAGGGAAGGATCGCCGTCTCCCGGACGCTGAAGACGCGCGTCGGCGCCGCACCGCCCTCGGCGGTTCGGGCCTCGAGGTCCTCCCAGGTGTCGTAGGGCTTGCCGACGGCGACCTCCGCCTCGCCGAGATGAACCTCGATCGACCGGCTGTTCAGATACCTGGCGCCGACTTCGTACGCGCCCGCTCGGGCGCGATTCGTTGCGTAGAAGACGCGGACGACCGGTCGCCCTGCCTCCTCGGTTCGCTGCGCGACGCCCGGCGTCTCGTCGTTGATCGGCTCGAGCAGGCCGTCGCGCGTGAGCAGCGGGGCCGGGCTCAGTGACGCTCCACACCCGGCGAGCAACGCGGCGCAGATGGCGATGGCGCAGACCCGTTCGAACTTCATCGCCGCAGGCCTCCTCTTTGTGTGCGAGGGTCGAGCAAAATCCGATGTTCATGTCGGCTTTCAGGATACCGCGACGGGCGCGGACGCCCAGCGATGGCCTTCCATGGGCCTTCCGGGACCCGGATCCTCTTACCGCAGTACAGTGGCCGCCATGAGCGCTTCGACCACGACGACGCCTGGCGGGGCCTCCGGCGGCCCCGCCCTCGCCACCGCCCCGTCGGCGTTGCAGGGCTGGATCATGGCCCATCGGGGCATGGTGCGGCGCGGGCCGCTGTCGCTTGTCACGCAGTCGCGCGCGGCGGACGGCATGCTCATGACCATGTGGGGCTCTGGCAGCCACTACACCGTCTGGCTGCTCTCGATGGCCATGAGCGAGGGCTTCGGTGTCCCGCGCCCGAAGTCGCTGAATGACACGCTGCTGGTCGGCCGGCGCAAGCGCCTCCCGATGGAGCACGGCTGCCCGCAGGTGATCTGGAGCCATCAGGAGGCGCCGGTGTGGCTGTTCCGCATCGCGCGCCGTCTTGCGCGATTCCCGCGCTACGTGGTGCTGGTGCGCGACCTGCGCGCGAGTTTCGTGTCCTACTACGAGAAGACGCCGCGCGATGCGCGATATGCCACCTTCTCGCAGTTCCTGCGCGGCAACGATCGGTACGCCTCGGACCACAACTTCTTCCGCCAGATCCGATTCCTGAACGCCTGGGCGAAGATGCGCCGGCTCGCGCCCGATCGGGTGACTGTGCTGCGCTACGAGGACCTCCGCGCCCGCCCTGGCGCGGAGCTGCGGCGCATCTGGTCGTACTACGGCTTCCCGAAGGTCGACGATGCGGTCTTCGATCGCGCGGTCGAGTTGTCCACGAAGGAGGCGATGGAGAAGCTTGCGACCGGGAAGGATGAGGCGAGTGTTGTCCGGAAGGACAAACGCCACCCGTTCCTCTGGTACGACGACGCGGATCGTGAGTACTTCAACGCCGCGGTGGGGCGGTACCTGCGCGACGACTACGGCTACGACTACAGC
>JBICHM010000285.1:0-5126 GCA_043101835.1 Phycisphaerales bacterium
AGTCCCGCGCGACGGGCGCACCGATCGTCGCCACGCCGTCGCGCAGCGCGACGGAGGTCCCGAAGCGTCCCCAGGACTCCCCCGCCGGACCGGCGATGCGTTCGCGCACCCGCCACACGTCCGCGTTCACGCGCGCAAGCACAAAGACGCTGCCCGCTTCGGGGCCATCGGCCGGGTCGTACGGGGCGCCGACGAGCACGCAGTCGCCCTCGGCGGCGAGGCTCGAGCCGAACCGCAGGGCGGTGGCGCTGGAGAGCGCCCCCGGATCAAGCGACCCCGCCCAGACCCACGGGCTTCCTGGAGCGCTCGCGATGAAACGGTGCACGACGCCGCGCGCCGGAGCGCCGGCCCGGTTCGTGCCCGGGGCGCCGACGAAGAGGCTGTCGCCGGTGATCGCCAGCGCTGCGCCGAGGCCGAGTTCGGGGGTCGCCTCGGGCGCGCTGAGTCGCTGTCGGAGCGTCCAGCCGTCGTCGGTGCGTTGGTAGTGGAAGACGGCGCCGGTGCGCACGCCGCGCACAACGGCGTCGGTGGCGCCAACAAAGGCATGGTCGCCCCGGATCAGGACCGATGCGCCAAAGCGGAAGACATCGGCGGGCGGCGAGAGCACGGTGTCGATGCGCCAGCCGGCGTGCTCGTCGCGCTCGAAGAGGTAGACGCGCCCGGCGCTGCCGGGCGTGCGCGAGAGACCATCCCGACCGCCGGTGATGGCGCGTGCGCCGTCGATGTCGGCGCTGACGAAGCGCGTCCACGAGGCCGCGAAACCGAGGTGCGCCAGCGGGATCTTGGTGCGCGTCTCGACGCCGAGGGCGTCGCGCTCGAGGAAGATCGCGGCGCCGCCGGCGGGCGAGCCGTCGTGATCCGTCCCAGCGACGACGAGCACGGTGTCGTCATCGCCGGCGACAGCTTCGCCGAATCGATCGCCGGCGGGGTCGCCGGGAGGATCGATGCGCTCACCGACGAGCCAGACGCCCGAGGCTGGCGCGCCGATGGCGAGGGCGCCAAGCAGCGCAGCGGCCCGGGTGAGAGCGCAGAAACAACGCGAACGGCGGCAAAATCGTGTGGGCATGCGGCCGGAACTATCGGCGCGCAGAAAGCATTCACGACACCGGGGTCGTGCGCCGGAGTTCTCGGCCCTTCGGCTGCATCGCGCGCCGAATCGGGCCGAAATCTCCGGGGAGCGCCGCCACCCGCGGGGCGTCCCACGGGTATATCCGGACGCGGCGGCGCCGAGGAGCGGTCTCGGTGCGCCCCGCGGAGCGAGCGGGCCCCGGCCAAGCCGGGCCGAGAGCGAAAGCATGGTGAGTGTGCGTATGCAGTGGTTGATCGCCGCCGGTGTGGTCGCCTTCGCGTCGACAAGCGCGATGGCCCAGGGTTGGAAGAGCGACAAGTACGGGCAGGAGGACAAGTTTCGCCAGCTCGACGAGGTGCTTCCGACGCCAAACATGTTCCGCACAGCCAGCGGGGCGCCGGGCCCGATGTACTGGCAGCAGGAGGCGGATTTCGTCATCGACGCGACGCTCGATGACGAGAACCAACGCCTCAGCGGCACGGCGACGGTTACCTATCGCAACCACTCGCCGGACACGCTGACCTACCTGTGGATGCAGCTCGATCGCAACCGCTTCACACCCGACAGCGACGAGCAGCTGACCGACACCGCCGAGGATCTCGAGCGCGTGCCGTTTCAGACGCTCGAACGGTGGCTGGCGCGCCAGACCTTCGACGGCGGGTACGACATCAGCCGCGTCGTCGACAGCCGGGGCGTGGCGCTCGACCACACCATCGTGAAGACGATGATGCGCATCGACCTGCCGCGCCCGCTGAAGCCGGGGGACTCGTTCACCTTCACGGTGGACTGGTCGTTCAACATCAACGACACGGCGCTGATCAACTCGCGCACCGGCGCCGAGTTCTTCGAGGAGGACGGGAACTGGCTGTACGAGATGGCCCACTGGTTCCCGCGCATGGCGGCGTACACCGACTACGCCGGCTGGCAGCACAAGCAGTTCCTGGGTCGCGGTGAGTTCACGCTGGAGTTCGGCGACTACACGGTCAACCTGACCGTGCCCGACGACCACATCGTCGCGGCGACGGGTGAGCTGCAGAACCCCGACGAGGTGCTGACCGATGCGCAGCGCCGGCGCCTGCAGGAGGCGAAGACGGCCGCGAAGCCCGTCTTCATCGTGACGCAGGAGGAGGCGGAGGCCAACGAGCAGACCGCGCCGACAGGCACGAAGACCTGGACCTTCTTTGCCGAGAATGTGCGTGACTTCGCCTTCGCCAGCAGCCGCAAGTTCCTGTGGGACGCGATGGGCCACGATGTCGACGGCAACCAGGTGATGGCGATGTCCTTCTACCCGAAGGAGGGCGAGCCGCTGTGGAGCCGGTACTCCACGCACGCGATCATCCACACGCTGAATGTGTACTCGCGCTACTCGTTCCGCTACCCGTACCCGGTCGCGATCAGCGTGAACGGGCCGGTGGGCGGGATGGAGTACCCGATGATCTGCTTCAACGGCCCGCGCCCCGAGGAGGACGGCACCTACACGGCGCGGACGAAGTACGGGCTGATCAGCGTGATCATTCACGAGGTCGGGCACTTCTACTTCCCGATGATCGTGAACTCCGACGAGCGGCAGTGGACGTGGATGGACGAGGGGATCAACACTTTCCTGCAGTTCCTCGCCGAGCAGGAGTGGGAGGACGAGTATCCGAGCCGGCGCGGCGAGCCGCAGGACATCACCGGGTTCATGGCGAGCCGGTATCAGGTCCCGATCATGACCAACAGCGAGTCGCTGCTGCAGTTCGGCGCCAACGCGTACGCGAAGCCAGCGACGGCGCTGAACATCCTGCGCGAGACGATCCTCGGGCGGGAGCTCTTCGACTTCGCCTTCCGCGAGTACTCGCGCCGGTGGATGTTCAAGCGCCCGGAGCCGGCGGACTTCTTCCGCACGATGGAGGACGCCTCGGGCGTCGATCTCGATTGGTTCTGGCGTGGCTGGTTCTACACGACGGACCACGTCGACATCGCGATCGACGATGTGCGCCTGTTCACGATCGATACGCAAGACCCGGCCGTCGAGAAGCAGCGCCGGAAGCGCGAGCGCGACGCCGAGCCGACGACGAAGAGCACGGAGCGCAACGCCGAGCTTCCCAAGCGCACCGACGACTACCCCGAGCTGCTCGACTTCTACAACAAGTTCGACGAGCTGGACGTCACCCCCAAGGATCGTCGCGACTTCGAGCGCTACCTCGAGGGCCTCTCCGACGAGGAGCGCGACATGCTGAAGCTCGACACGAACTTCTACATCGTGGAGCTCTCCAACAAGGGCGGGCTTGTTATGCCCGTCATCCTCGAGGCGCACTACACAGACGGCTCGACGCAGGAGGTGCGGATTCCCGCCGAGATCTGGCGGCGCAATCACGAGCGTGTCAGCACGATGATCATGAGCGACAAGACGCTCGAGCGCATCGTGCTCGACCCGCACCTGGAGACGGCCGACACGGAGCTCTCGAACAACCACTATCCGCCGCGCATCGACGAGAGCCGCTTCGAGCTCTTCAAGCGCAACTTCGACCGACCCAACCCGATGCAGGAAGCCAACCGCGAGGCCGAGCGCGAGAAGAAGGACGCTGAAGCGAGCGAGGAGGGCTCCGGTGACGGCGGCGGCCGCTGATCGGCTGCGCGCCCTCGGCCTGCTCCTGGCGATCGGGCTTGCGCTCTGCGCGCCGTCGGTCGCCGGCGCGCACCCCTATCACGTGGCGTTCCTCGAAGCGGAGGCGAACCCCGAGACCGAGCGCCTGCAGGTCGCGATGCGCATCTTCCCGGAGGATCTCGAGCGAGCGCTCGAGCGCATGAGCGAGCGCCGGAGCGTCGACCTCGAACGTGCCGAGGACGTGGACGAACTGATCACGCGCTACCTGGCCCGCACGGTGCTCCTGCGCGACCCCGACGCCGCGCCCGACGACGCCGAGCTTGCCGAGCCGGAGGCCTCCATCATCCATTGGGTGGGCAAGGAACTCGGCGTGCGCCACACGTGGCTGTACTTCGAGGTGGATCTCGGCCGACCCGACGCCGAGGGGCTGGAGATATCCGTGCGTTCGATGTTCGAAGTCGAGCCGACGCAGGAGAACACGATCCGTTTCCGGCGCGGCGAGGAGCGCGTGACCGTGCGCTGCAACCGGCGCGAGCCGTGGGCGCTGGTCGATTTCACCCCCGAGCCGGCGCCGGAATCTCCCGACGACGCCGATAGGGAATCACGCTGAGGCCAGATCCTTCGGGGCGAGCATGCGCCACCGGAAGCCATCGGGCGTGGTGGCGGCGCCGGTGCGCGCCAGGTCGATGTAGACGCCCCGCATCCACGTGACGGTGCGCGTCGTCATCGATTCGGGCAGCGCCATGAGGCGGATGTTGCTGGCGTCGGTGCGCATGCCGGTCATGGCGATCGGGTGCTCACCGTGGGGGCTGGAGACGCTGAATGGCGGCATGGCGCCGAGCGTGTCGGGGCCGAGGACGAACCGCACGCCGCGCTCAATGTGATCCTCGGTGAGGATCTCGGTGAACCGCAGCTCGCCGAGGATGCGCCCGGCGATCATCCGTCCTTCACTCGAAGGCAGCCAGAAGACGAACTGCTGGTTAAGCCGGATGCGCAGCGCACACAGCTCGCGATCGCGCGCGTTGTCGATGACGCTCGGCTCGCCGGTGACAACCCACGACTCGCCGGCCAGCCGGTCGCGGAACTGGATGTCGGCGGGCAGCTCGTTGAGTTCGCCGGCGTCCCACATAGCGCGGAGCCGATCGTGCGCCGGGCGCCAGAAGTCCTCGCTGATGTAGAGCAGGTCCTTGTACTCGTCCCACAGCGCACCCTCGCGGCTGGAGGCGAGCATGCGCAGCCACTCCTCGCCGTTGGCCTTCGCCCAGGCGCGCAGCCCGGCGCAGACGCGCCGGAACCCCTTGTCGCTGAAGGTGCGGCTCAGATCGGTCTGGTCCACCTTGCCGGTGTCGGCGCGCCGGTTGACCTCGATGCCCAGGCGCGTGGCGAGCGCCTCGTTGGTCTCTTCCGGCTGACGCAGCGCCTCGAGCACGCGATACATCGTGATCCTGCCTTTCGTGATCCCGCCACGCC